>JAFSVP010000045.1 GCA_017444905.1 Bacteroidales bacterium | reverse complement strand
AGACCTTGGTGTTTCGTAACATGGTAATAATGTGGAAGTTATATACCTTAAAGTTACGAAAAATCGAGGTCTTTTCCAAATATAATTACTTGAAAATCAATAAGTTAAGACAATATTTTTCAAAATTTGTCATGTGCTAAAAGGGCATAATTAGAACGTGCCATATTTAGAACATTTATCTGTTAATAATCTATTCGCGAAATACCTCATTAATAGACCTATAGAAATGGCGTCATATAGAGAGGTAGAAATACCAAGCCGTCTTTGGTTTCCACATCTTTAGAGTGCAGAACATAGGGCGTGGAAAGATACTGACCGAACTTCTTGATACACTTTTTGATAGAGGTAAGGGTATAATTAGTGCTGCTCTTGACCTCGATGGGTGAAATGTTATGGCGGGATGTGACGACTTTTTTCTGAATGAGGAAATCTATCTGCATCCGGCTATCAGCATCTTCTTTGTCAGCGTTAAAAAAGAAGAAAAGTTCATTGCCGGAGGCCTTAAGCATCTGGGCAACGATGTTTTCTACCAACATGCCCTCGTTGACCTCCAACTTGTCAAACATCAGTTTCTGGTATATCTCGTTTGTAACAACACCACGGGCGCTGAACGCCAAAGATATTAGAAGACCGGTATCACAAAAATAGCATTTAAGAACAGTACGATCCTCATTGAGTTGCAAGCCAATGTTTGGAGCCGTGGTGTTGTAGCAGATGTTGGCCAATTTGGCATCTTCCAGCCAGAAAAAGGCACTATCGTACTCTCGCATACGGGCTTCATCTTTTAGGGCAGCCAAAACAAACTTCTTCTCTTTCTTCTGCAATTGACCAGGAATAGCATCATAGATTGCAGAAACACGAGCCGTAAGGCCTCTAGCGTATTTCCTGATATCATTTTTGTATAGGCGAAGGATCTGACGCTTAATAGCATCAACTTTATTAAAATCGCGTGATACCGCATACTCAGCCACAGCCTGTGGCATACCGCCAACAATGAGATACTGGCGGAAAAAGTGCATAGCTTCGCGGTGGAAATCCCCCATCGGCTTACACTTCTCGAACCGGCTTTGGATGTATGGCATTAGAACATCGTTGCCCATTGCCCAGAGAAACTCCTCAAAGTCCATGGGGTACATCTCAATGCCATCCTCCTCGGAAGGTATGACGATATTCTCAACATTCTTCTTGATGGAGATGAGTGAACCGGTCTCAAGATAGTCAAAGCGATGATCCTGTACCAAGGCCTTGATGGCCTCGCGAGCGCGGGGGCATTTCTGAACCTCATCAAAGACAATGAGAGATTTACGCGGCGTTAGACGCTTCTTGTAGTGGAGCTGGATATTCTGAAGAAGCGTATCTATGTCTTCCAAATACTCATCGAACCAATCTTTGACACGTCTTGGCGCCTTACTGAAATCAATGAAAATAAAAGATTCATATTCATTGCGCGCGAATTCTTCGGCAATCCAACTCTTCCCAATACGCCGTGCGCCCTCAATCAAAAGTGCCGTTGCGCCGTTTTTCTCGTGCTTCCACTGAAGCAGCTTATCATAAATCTTTCGTCGCATATTCACATTTTCCAACGTTTTGACAGGAGCAAATATACACCTTTTCGAGATTTTTAACAAGGAGAATTATACACTTTTTCGCAATTTTTCCTAACAACGTTGTACTGCTCTGACCTTCCCTGAGAATGGTTGACACTTTTGGGGTGGTTAAACTAAGATTGTTTACACATTCACTGGACCGGTTTACATCGGAGGGTCCATTCCCTGACCTTCCCTGAGAAGGGTTGACACTTTTGCAGTATTATCGGAAGGCGTGTCGGGGATAATGGCTTTGGAGATAATTGCATTAACCTTCCCGACACAGGATGGGAGTTCGTGTCGGGAAAAAGAGTTGCGGCTTACATACTCGCGTGTACATAAGCCGCTGCTATAAATCTACATCTGAGCCAACTTCTCAGGAATACACTGCTACCAACCACTCCTTCTGGATTCCCATCCACATGGCAGTACAACAATAACCTCAACTTTAGAGGTTACTCGGAACTGGAACGAGTTCAAAATAGACGTCGAATTCGTCGGTTCTATTGTTACATGTTCTACAAAGCGGAGTAACATACCAACGGTTGTCGTAGCTATTCGCTTTCTGAACATGAGCCCCAACGAGGTCCGTACCATTACACCCCGAAGCACCGCATACATTCACTTTCTTTCCTGTCTGCTTCTCCCAGTATTCCAACCAAGAAGAGTACCCAGAGGGTGGCGAGTATCGTCCAGAACCATTAACATTTTTAACTCTTGTCCAAGACATAGTCATAAACGCAATGATGTTAAACTCCTATTCTCTGATAGTTCAGCCGCTACCCGGTTTTGAATTGGCAGTAACGGACGCCGTTGTCATGATTTACTAAATATCAATCATTATGCCAAATAAAACATATGACATTTTGTCAGTCTGTTCCCGGATTAACCGTGCTTTGCGCCATTTTCATAATTAAAATAGCAATGTTTTGCTATTTTAATTATGAAAATCTAAATAATGTCATTATCTTTGCAGTCGAGATTGAGAAAACTGACACGCCATGATACAGGAACTGAAATTCAAGAACTTTTTGTCATTCCGAGATGAAGCCATCTTTAGCTTCGAGCCCACGAAAGATGAGCCGATCAACCGCGTAGCCATTATGGCAGATGGCACCAAGCTTCTCCGGTTTGCCGTCGTGTTCGGTGTGAATGCTTCCGGCAAGTCAAACTTTTTGGAGGTCTTAGATTTCCTGCGTCGGTTCTGGACGCAGGTTCCCAGAAGGAATGACTTGTCCACTCGCGTGATTCCATTCCTGTTGGATAAGAATACGCCCTCGGAGGACTCCATCTTCGAGATGAAGTTCTATGTGGGCGATGTCCGCTACTGGTACAAACTTAGCCTCAACAAGGAGCGGGTATCCCACGAATCTTTGTACTTCTACGATTATCCATCCCCTCAGCCTACTCGAATCTTCTGGCGCGAGTATGCAGAGGGTCAGTCTATCGTCAAGTTCAATCCTGCAGCCGTGAAGCTTAAGGTCGCGGAGATCGACGCCATCAACCTCAACTGCTGGAAGAATATGTCTTTCTTCGCATCCATGACGAAGGTGAACATCTCTATCGAGCGCGTGAATGATGTTATCCGCTGGATTAATGAAAAGCTTATGCCAGGCATCAATCGCAGCACAGAGCTCTCCGGCTATGCAAAAGAGAAGATGCTTAAGGATGAGGGATTCCGGGATTACTTGACCTCCTTTATCAAAACGGCCGACTTGAGGATAGCTGAGGTGAGCGTAAAAGAAACCGCTCACGCGTTAAATGAGCAGCAACTTAAAATGGTTTCCGAGGCCACCTCTATTGACGAAGATCTGAAAGCAGAAATCCTATCCAGCGGTTCCATCAAAGATATTGATACTGGCTTCAAGGTGAGGGTCAAGAACGCACGAGGAGAAGAAGAGTATATTCTCCCTGAGAGCAGACAGTCTGATGGAACCACCCGTGTCATAGAGATTGAATCTGCCATCTACACGACAATCAAAGAGCAGGCCTTCCTGCATGTCGACGAGATTGAGGCTTCACTGCATCCGTCCTTACTGGATTTCGTACTCAACGAATTCCTAAAAGAGAACGACAACCGCTCCCAGCTGCTTGTTACTACCCATTATGACCCGCTGTTGGATAGCCTTGATGTGAATGACCTCTTCGGCAAAGATTCGGTCTGGTTCACAGAAAAGAAGGAGGACGGCAATACTGAGCTTTATCCCCTAACAGATTTCAAGGGACTTGGCAAGTTATCTTCCATCCGCAAGTCTTACAAGAACGGTCAGTTCGGCGCAGTTCCCGAAATTTACGTATAAGGTTATGGCAAGAGTAAGGAAAGAGCGCGAAATAAAACGTTCACGAATCACGGTAATCGGAGAAGGGCTTACCGAACGTTGGTATTTTGATCATCTTCGTACGGTCAAAGGGTATCGTTACGACTGTAAGCCGCGTTTTTTTGCGCATCAGTCGTATGAGGAGATGGAAAAACTCATTGACTGGGTGCTTCAAAATGGAGGCATTGCCGTATGCGTTTGTGATGCAGACATAACCCGGACAAATGAGGAGCGAAGCAAGAAACTTCAGGACATGAAGATGCGCTTCGCAAAGAATGACCGCGTGTTCATCTGCGACAGCATACCCTCCATCGAGTTCTGGTTTCTGATTCATTACATGAATACACGGAAGTACTTTAAAGACTCCGACGCCGTCATTAAGGTCTTGAAAAAGTATATTCCGGGTTATGAGAAAACCGGCCCTTTTCTCGAAAAGTTATCATGGGTCGCCAATCTATGTTCCGATGATCGCTTAAAAGATGCCTGTAAACGAGCCTCACTTTTGGGTCCCGTAAGCGAATCGTACTCGGAGATATATCGGGCTATAAACCTCTTTACTGAGACCTCACCCAAATAGAGATAGAAACAGCCCCGTAATAGATATAATATCCAGATAAGTAAGGGCCTATGATTGGAAACCAGTCATAGGCCCTGATGGTATAAATGGTTATGACTTCCGTGCCGGGAGACTTATTATTTCTTCACTGTTGCAGATGTTCATAAAAACGCTTCTAGTCCAAATAAAAAATTATCAAGACTCTCTTTTCCTTCCAATCATAATTTTCTTTATTTGGCCATAAATGTATTAATTTGGTTTGATTTGGCCAAATATATATTTACTATTAGGCCGTCAGCTGCCTATTTTGGGGCTTCTTGGCCAAATAAGCCTCAGGGCGCTCTCAGAATGCCGGGACGTCGAGGAGGTCGTCGTACTGCTCGAAGCCGGTGCCGACTGTCCTGTTCAGAGTGGAACGCTCTATCCAGGGGCCGAGCTCGTCGTAGATTTTATTTGCGATGAAGCTCATTGCTTCGACTGCCGGGTGGCAGCCGCCCTGGCTGTAAGCGCCGTTGGGGTCGAAGTCGTGCTTCGGCATATGCTCCTGTACGAAGGGCGCGCTTGTCTGCGAACCCAGGTCGTTGAAGCCGTTGACGGCCAGAAGGTCCACTACCTTCGCCCCGAAATGCCTGGCTACAGTTGCAAGCGACTGCCCCATGGGCTCGGTCATGTAATCGCCGATGATGCAGACAATCTTCGTTGAAGGATACTGGTTGGTCATAAGCTTCAGAAGCTTGGCGTAAGCACTGCATAGAGTGACGTCGTCGAGAGCCTCTATCTGTTCCCGCGTGGATGCCGCGTCCACCGTGTTGAAAATCTCGGTGAAAGCCGAATCCGGGGGAGTCGTGGCCGATTTGCACTTGGCCCCGCCCGGGTAGAGCGGATTGTCGTTGTGGAAATAGTCGTTGGTGCCGCCGTGAATCAGAATCACGTCGGGGGAGCCGCAGCCGCCCTGCCTTATATAGCGCTGGACATAGCACTGGGTGTACCAGTACCTGTCCTGCAAAGAGGTGCTGGTGCTCCTGGCTACCGCGGAACCTGAATAGGACATATTCATCTCAAGAACGGCATTCTCGAGATACTTGTAGATGAACTGGTGCCAGTAAGTCTCGCTGACATTGTGCAGGCAGGTACAGTATTCATTGGTATGGGCGGCGTTCGAGCAGGGGTAGTGATACGCATAAGTTGCAGGTACATAGCCGCTGAAGGTAGAAATCGAGTCGCCGCATACGCTTACCTTCAAGGTGTTTCCGGCCTTGGGATGAGGGTCGGGAATCACGCAGGCGGGCTGGGGATAAGAATACTTTCCGGCCACCCAGCTCTCGGCTCCCATGCCGGAGAGCGTGCATTTCGACTTGTTGGAGTTGAGGTATCCCAGCAGGGTGCCGTCGGTCATCTGCTTTACCGTAACGCCCTTCTCGGCGCTCGTGGACGAGGAACTTCCTGCTCCTGCCTGGGTGTCGGCGTCGCGGTAGTTGTCGGCCCCGTAAACGAGGGTGGTCGTGGTCTTGCCGTAGAGCGCGCCCCAGTTGGTGAATACGGTTGCGAAATCGTCGATGCTGCGGTGCGAGACGAGGATGTCAGGCTTGGTGATGGAACTGTAGCAGTTCGACATCGTGGTGGCGCCTGCTCCGTTCGAGAAGGCAAGGAGCCCGCCTACGCCGCCTATGGTCTTGTAAACATAGTCGTAGGGCTCGGTGGACGACCTCTCGAAGCGGTTGTTGAGAGTCCTTATGAGGGCCGGGCGCGACACGCAGTTCTCGATTACGACGGTTCCGGCGTCATTCTGGTTCCATCCGGTGATGCCTCCGGCCAGGGAATAGAGATTCTTGTTCACGCCTGTGGCGACTACTTCTCCGTCGAGATACGAGCAGTTGGAGATGGCAGCCTTGCCGGAAACCTTCTGCCCGACGTATCCGGCTATGCCGCCGACATTGTACTGCGCCTGCACCTTCCCGTAAACGGTGCAGCGGTCGATGACTGCGCTGCCTCCGTTTGCAAAGAAATATCCTGCTATGCCTCCGGAATTGTACTGGATGCTGCTGATATAGCTGTGGCTGCCCACTACGCAGGACTTCACCGTGCCGCTGTCCATCCATCCGGTGATCCCTCCGGCGTGATAGCCCCTCACCGCAGAGTATCCTTCGATGGAACAGCCCTTTACCGTCGTGCTTCCCACCAGCGCTCCGCAAATCATCCCGGAGCAGTGGTAATGGGAATAAACCTCGCTGTCGGCCGTCGTGGTGCAGGATTCTATGCTGCAGCCCTTGGCAACGCCTGCAATGCCTCCGCAGCATTTGCCGAGGGCGCTCACTACTCCTTTGTAAGTGCAATCTTTTATCGTGCAGTTTTCGGCCAGTCCGGCGATTCCTCCCACGAGGCTGAAATTGTTGTTGTCGGTGGTGATGCTGCCCCTGTCGGCCCAGGTCGACGTAGCCTCGGAGCGAAGGTTGCCCTCGAAGCTGCACCCCTGGAAGGTGCATCCCGAGGCCTTGCCTGCGAAGCCTCCGACGAACGGGGCCGCACTCTTGATTTTGAAGCCTTTAAGCTTTATGTCGTAGAAGGCGCAGCCGCTGAGCTCGCTGAAAAGTCCGGCGGGGGCGCTGCCGGTTTCATCAAGCTCCAGCCCTGAAATAGTATGGCCGCAGCCGTAAAGCGTAGCACCGCTCAATGTGGCAGGAGTCCAGCCGGAAGGAATGGTGAGGTCGGTCTTGAGGTTCGCCCTTCCGCCTTCGCGGGCAGCGGGGTTGGCCGCCCAGGCCTTGAACTGGCCTATGCTGCAGATATCCAGGCTCCATACAATGTCGCTGAGCAGCAGCTTGCCAAGCCCTCCGTTACGGGACACGAGGTTCGACTTCGTGGTAGTCCTGATGCCGCTGCGTCCGTCAAGAGTGACGGCGCTCACTTCGAATCCGGGCTTGAGCCATACGGGCAGCACGCATATATAATAGTTCCCTTGTGCAAATGTAGCTCCGTCGGGGGAGAGACTCACTGACGATACGCCCTCTTTCAGGCTGTTGACATTGCCGGTGGCGGGATTCACTTCGACCGTGCCGGCAAGGGCCTCCGAGTCGCTTGCGCGCACTATTACCTCACAGATATCGTCGCGGTCTACGCTGATGCGGATGAGTCCGCATACGTTCTTGAGAGCCAAGTCTTCGCCGCGTGCGCAGCTTCCTACGGCAACGAGGGCCGAAGGGTCGGCGACCTTGCCGGGAGCCAGCTTCTGCGAGGCGGGTACGTTCACGCATACGCTGCCTGCAGATGCCGACACCGCCGATGAATAGGGATATACAGCAGCAAGGCTGCCCGCGCCGCTGGCGATTTCGCCCCTGAAGCGGGCGGAGCTGCCCTCGCATACCACGACCTCGAAGCCGCGCTTGCCGTAGCCGTCGAATACTGCCAGGCGGTCGCTCTCCTCCCAGAGCACGGCGGGGAAATCAAGGCTTGCCTTGCCTCCGTCGATATTTTCGCTTCCGGCGCTGATTTCAGCGGGGACGAGGAGAACGTCTTCGGCAAAGTCTTCTGAAAGCCTGTCGCTGCAGGAAATAAGCGTGGCGAATAATGCCGGTATGATGATGAACTGTCGTTTCATAGTGCTACTTGCTTACGAAGGTTGAACCGCCGTGGGTGCCGGTGCTTGCGGAACCCTGGACAAACGAAGAAAAGTTGGATGCGGTGAGAACCGTTCCGTTTACCGAGCCGCCCGCGCCGCAGGATGAAAGCGTGCCCGCGTTGACGCCGGCTACTGAGCCGCTGCGCGAGGCTTCGCCGCCCGTGACGGAACCGTAATTGCGGTCGCCGCTGGCGGTGACGGTAGATGCTGTGACAAGCCCCGTGACGCCTCCGGCCGAAATGGCGGAACTGCCGGAATTATTGCAGATTACATTGCCGTAGTTTACGTTCCCTTCGGAAGACAGGCCGGTCCCGTCGCGGAAGAATCCGGTGATGCCTCCTGCATTGAGCGTAAAGGTGGAGGCCGTGTTGGATGCCCTTACGTCGGCGTTGTTTACATTGTTCTTGACGATGCAGCTGAGCATGGTCACTCCCATTATGCCTGCGGCATCAACCCCTATTACGTGGGGAGTGACGGAAGCGGAAGTGGAGTTGAGAAGAGTCACGGCTCCGTTGTTGACGCAGCCGCTTACCTCGTTCACACGGCCGTCGGCGGTCTTTTCCTGGAAACCGCAGATTCCGGCCACGCCTGCCCAAAGGTTGTTGCCGCCCGAGAACTCGCAGCTTACAGGAGCGTCGTTGGTGCAATTCCTTACATATACTCCGGTACTGAGGGAGCCGCATATGCCGCCGGCGCGCACGGAGTTGGTGTAATACAGGCTGAGCGCGCCCCTATTGATGCAGTCTTCGATGGTACCGCCTATGTACAGGGCACCGGAAACACCTCCGAAACTGCCCCAGTTGCTTACCGTCCCCTTGCCGGCCGTGACGGCGCCCTCGTTTACGCAGCCCGATGCCTTGCCGGTGGCGAGGTAACCCATAACCCCTCCGAGACAAATAATGTGGCGGAAGTTATCCATCGAGATGTCTTTGTGGTTGACGCAGCCGGTAAGCGTGCAGTTCCTTCCGAATCCCATTATTCCGCCGGCGTAGCTAGTGTTGTTGCTGTATGTTTCGAGGCATACGATGCTGCCGTAATTCCTGCAGTCGCGTAAGGTGCAGGCGGAACCCGTATTGGCGAGTATGCCGGCGAAGGTGGAGTTGCCGGGGTTGTGGTTGGTGACTGTACCGTAGTTCCTGCATTCTTCGAAGAGTCCCGCAGCATCACATTCGGCGCAGATGCCTCCGAGGCCGCCGGCGGCGAGGGTTGTCGACCCGCTGGATGAAACTCCGGTTACGGACGCATAGTTGGTTACAGTGCCGTAGTTGATGCACCTGCGCATAGTACCTGTAGATGCCCAGTTTCCGCATATGCCTGCTATGCGTGTCTTGCCCGTGGCCGATGCGTCCACTTCTATGGCGGCGAAATTGGTTAGGTTCACTGCATCGGTGGCGCCCATCGCCTTTGCGACTATCCCGGCATAGTACCAGGTGTAGTTGTTAGCGGAGTTGGAATGGCGGAAGCGGCTTACGCCGTCCCACTTCACCCCGTCTTTCGAGCCTATTGTGAGATTCTTTATGCAGGCCTTGCCGCCTTCTTTAGTGGTGCGTATGAAGCCGGTGTACTGACTGGTCTCCACCACGAAATTGTAGATTTTGTGACCCATGCCGTCGAAGGTGCCGATGAAGTCGGAGCGGGGAGTCCAGCTCCTTCCGGCCATGTCGATGTCGGCTCCGAGATACCAGGTGGCGGATTCGGAGAAAACGGCGTTCTCGTTCCAGTCGACGAGCTCGTCGGCGGTGAGAATCATATTCCTGAATTCTCGGAGGGTCGAAGTTACCGTGCCGAGGTTGCAGCCTCCGTTGCGGGGCACTTCAAGCGCTACGTCCGATGAAACGGATGCCGCCGTGCCGGAAGGAGTCTTGAAAAGCAGGGAAAAGCCCCTTGAAAGCTTTGCCGGCATAGCTGCCTGCGGCGAGAGTGCCGCCGTCTTCTGCCTCTATGGTTACGGTTTCACAAGGTTCTGTAACTTTCTCGAGCCGCCCGGTTCCGGAGTTGAAAACCGCCGTGCCGGAAAGGACTTCCCCTGCAGCGCCGCGAAGGGTTACTGAATTAATCTTGCCTGCGTGTGAAGAGCCGATGCTTATCTTCACGAGCCCGGTGGCGTTCAGCAGAGACACTTCGTCGCCATCTCCCACCTTGCCGAGTGCAACTGTGGCTCCGGCGTCGTTGCAGGCTCCGGAGGCTATGGCCTGGACCGGCGGAATAATCGCGGTCACCCTGTCGCCCTCGCAGCTTACGAACGAAGATGCCGGGTACAGGGCGGTGAGAGCGGAGGCTTCTTCGGCCACGTTGCCTTCAAAGGTTGCCCTGGGTCCCGTGTTGGTCCATCTCTTGACGGTGAAGGCGCGCCTGGCGTAGCCGTCCCATATTGCGAGGACGTCGCTGCTCTGCCAGTGGACTACGGGGAAGTTGGCAAGGGTGGTCTTGCCTTCAAGGTAGCCCGCCTGTATTTCCTTATGTATAGTAGAAGCTCCCGGAACAAACGGGATGGGCTCCGTGGAGTCCGTCCGTTGTGCACAGGAAGCTATAGCGAGGGCGGCAAGGATGGCTGCCGTGGCCTTCAAGAATAGCTTCATTATGCTGAGTGGTTGTTACATCGTGAAATTCTGCAGGGCGTCGAAGCTGTCGAAGTCGGCTTCGGCAGTCTTGTTGACGGAGGCGCTTTCAAGCCAGGGTCCGAGCTCGGTGTAAATCTTGTCGGCGATGAAGGTCATGGCCTCGACTGCAGGGTGGCAGCCGCCGGTAGAATCGGTGTTGGGGTCGAAGTCGTGCTTGGGCATATGCGGCTGCTCGTAAGGGGCCGAAGTCTTACCTCCGAGGTCATTGAATCCGTTCACCCTGAAGAGGTTCACTACCTTTGCCCCATAGTGGGCCGCGCTCTTTACAATCGATTGCTCTATTCCCTCGGAGAGATAGTCGCCTACGATGCAGATGACCTTTACTCCGGGATACTGCTGGGTGAAGAGCTTGAGCATCTTGATATAAGCCTCGCAGAAGGTGTCATCGTTGAGAGCCTCGATTTGTGCTCGGGTGGTGGCGGCATCGGCAGTGGTGAAGAGGCCGCTCATCACGGAGTTGGACGGGGCGCCAGCAGTCTTGCAGGTGGCCGAGCCGGGGTAGAGCTTGGTGTCGTTGTGGGCCCAGTCGTTGGTGCCTCCGTGAATAATGATTATGTCGGGATTGCCTATGCCGCCCTGACGGACGTAGCGCTGTACGTAGCACTGCGTGTACCAGTGGTTGGTATTATAGTCGGTATTGGTGCTGCGCGCCACGGCGGAACCGGAATAGGACATGTTCATGTCGAGCCTTGCGTTGCTCAGGTGCCCATAGATGAGCTTGTACCAGTAGGTCTCGTTCACGTTGTGTACGCAGGTGCAGTAGCTGTGAGTGGTGGTGGCGCAGGGGTAGTGGGCCGCATAGGAAGCGGGGATGTACCCGTTGAAGGTCGATATGGAATCTCCGCATACGCTGACCTTCAGAGTCTTGCGGTCGACCGGATGAGGGTCGGCGATTACGCTGGCGGGCTGGGGATAGCCGTAGTCGCCTGCCACCCAGCTCTCGGCGCCGAACCCGGAGGCCGTGCAGGCGCTCTTGTTGGAGTTGAGGCTGGAGAGCATCGTGCCGTCGGTCATCTTCTGAACGGTCATCCCGACCTCGCCGGAAGTGGAGGCGGGGGCTCCGCTGCCTGAACGGGTGTCGGAGTCGCGGTAGCAGGCCGCCCCGTACACGAGGTTGGTGTTGGCCTTGCCGTAGAGGGCTCCCCAGTTGGCGAATACCGACGAGAAAGCGTCTATGCCCTGATGCGACACGTAGAAGTCGGGCTTGGTGACCGAAGTGTAGCAGTTCGACATAGTGGTGGTGGAACCTCCATTGGTGAAGCCGAGCAGTCCTGCTGCGCCTCCTATGGTCTTGTAGGTGTATTCGGCCGGTTCGGTAAGCCTCTTCTCGCGGTTGTTCAGGGTCTTGATGCAGGCCGGTCGGGCGACGCAGTTCTCGATATAGGTATTGCCCGCGCTGGTCTGGTTCCAGCCAAGTATGCCTCCGACGAGGGAGTATAAGTTGCTGTTGACGCCGGTTGAGAAGAGCTCTCCGTCGAGATATGCGCAGTTGGAGATGACGGCCTTGCGGCTCGCAGTCCTCTGCTGGACGTATCCGGCGATGCCACCCACATTGTACTGGCCCTGTACCTTGCCGTACACGGTGCAGCGGTCGATGATGGCGTTGCCTCCGTTGGCCTCGAAGTGGCCGGCGATGCCGCCAGCTTCATACTGGGTACTGCTGATGTAGGCGTGGCTGCCCACTACGCAGCGCTGAACGGTGCCGTGGTCCATCCAGCCGGTGACGCCGCCTACGAAATAGCCGCGCACGGCGCAATATCCTTCCAGCGAGCAGTCGCGCACCGTGGTGCCGTTGCCGAGGGCGCCGCAGATGAACCCGGCGCAGTGGTAATAGGTGTAAACCTCGCTGCCTATGACGGTGCTGCATCCTTCGATGGTGCTGTTCCTCGCAACGCCGGCAAAGCCTCCGACGCATTTGCCGAGAGAGCTTACTACGCCCCTGTATTCACAGTCGCTGATAATGCAGTTCACCGCAAGTCCGGCGAAGCCTCCCACGAGTCCGAAGTTGTTGTTGTCGGTGGTGATTATGCCGCGGTCGGTCCATTCGGCAGTGGCCTCGCTGCGAAGGTTGCCGTTGAAGCTGCACCCGGTGAAAGTGGTGCCGGTAGCCTCTCCGGCGAACCCTCCGAGGAACATGCTGGTGGTCTTTATCCTAATGTCCTTGAGGTGTACGTCGTCGAAGACGCAGTCGGTGACGGAGCTGAAAAGACCCGGGGCGGTACCGCCTGAAGCGGTGCTGGTGAAGCCTCCGATACTGTGGCCGTGGCCGTAGAGGGTGGCTCCGCTGAGGGCGGCGGGCGTCCATTTGCCGGAGTCGATTGTTATGTCGTTGCGCAGGTTGGCGCGGCCTTCCTCGCAGGCGGAGGGGTTGGCCGCCCAGAGCTTGAACTGGCTGAAGGTATAGATATCGTAGCTCCAGGTAATCTCGCTCAGAAGGATATTGTCGATGCCTCCGTTGCGGGGTACTTCATTGGCCTGCGTAGTGGTGCGGGAGCCGCTCTTATTGCCGGTGGTGACTGCGGTCACGGTGAATCCGGGGGCAAGAGTTCCGGGAAGGACGGCTATGTAGTAGTCGCCCGCCTCGAAGCATTCGCCCGCCGCCCTGAGGCTTACGGTCGAAACGGCGCCCTCCGTGGAGACGAGCACTCCGGTGGAGGCGTTCACGGTGGCGGTGCCTGCAAGGGGCTCCTTGGAAGCGCTGTGGAGTATGAGCTCGCGCACGTCGTCGCGGTCGACGGTTACCTTTACGAGTCCGCAGATGTTCCTGAAGGTGAAGGTGCTCTCACGCGCTCCGCGGCCCACCGATACGAGAGCGGCGGAATCGGCCGTCTTGCCGGGCTCGAGCTTCTGCTCTGCGGGGACCGAGACTGTGACGTTGCTTCCGTCAGCGGAAACGGCGGCGGAATAAGGATATGCTACGGTGAGTACGCTCGAACCGGCCGCAAGGCTGCCGGAGAACACGGCGCTCGAGCCGCTGTGGCTGCTGATAGTGAAGTCGCGCATTCCGTATCCGTCGAAAACGGCGATGTGGTCTTCATCCTCCCAGATGACCGAGGGGAACTCGAGTGCGGCCCTGGTATTGGTCTCGCTGCCGGCCCTGATGCTGGCGGTGAACAGTTCGCCTTCCGGCAGTCCCTCGTCGCCGAATTTCTCCTGACATGATGTGAGCGCGAGGACTGCTGAAGCAAGAATTACAATATATTTTTTCATATCGTGAAATCTTTTGGACGCTGTGACTTATTTGGTTACGAAACTGCTGCCGGTATGGGTGCCGGTGCTGGCTGAACCCTGTACGTATGACGAGAAGTTGCCGGAAGTGAGGGCGGTGCCATTCACCGAGCCGCCCGCGCCGCAGTTGGTAAGGGAAGCGGTGTTGTAGCCGGCTACCGACCCGCAGCGGCTTGCCACTCCTCCGGTCACGGCTCCGTAGTTCTTGTCGCCGTTGGCTATGTAAGAGGAAATGGAAGCGAGTCCGACCACGCCTCCTGCTGTAAGCTCGGAGTTGTTGGAAGTCGAGCAGCTTACGGAAGCGTTGTTGACGTTGCGGTTGGTCCTTACGTTCGCGCCCTTTGCTGCGTGGCCTATGATTCCGCCGGCGTTGAAGGGAGCAGGGGAACTGTTGACCGCGCTCACGGCGCCGTTGTTGATATTGTCGTTGACGTTGATGCTGAGGCAGGCGTAACCTATGATGCCGGCTGCGCTGGCCCCGTTGGCGTGAGGCGAAGAGTTGACCGTGTAATTGCCCTTGAGGTAAACCTTGCCGGAATTGGTGCAGCCGCTGACTTCGTTCACGTGGGAGTCGGCGGTCTTCTCCTGGAAGCCGCAGATACCCGCCACGCCGGCCCAGCGGTTATTGCCGGTGTTGAGGCTGAGGGTAACTGTAGCGTCGTTGGTGCAGTCCCTTACGTAAGCTCCGTTGTTGAGAGTGCCGCATACGCCGGCCACGCGGACGGTCTGGGCGTAGTAAACATTCACCTCGCCGTGGTTGTGGCAGTCGCTCAGGGTGCCTCCTGTATAGACGGCGGCCGCTACTCCCGCGAAGGAGGCCCAGCTGCCGTTGGTGCCCTTGGTGACGGTAATCTTGCCGTAATTCACGCATCCCGATGCAGTGCCGGTGGCAAGGTAGCCGAGTACGCCGCCTCCGCACACTACGTTGCGGCATACGCTCCATCCTAAATCCTGGTGGTTGGTGCAGTCGGCTACGACAACGCCGTTTCCATAGCCCAGAATGCCTCCGACGTAAGTGCTGCTGCCGGTGTAGGTCTCTTTGCAGACTATTTTTCCGTAGTTATGGCAGTTCGAGACGGTGCAGGCGTAGCTGCTGTTGGAGAGGATGCCTCCTATGGTGTTGGTGCCCTTGTTACAGTTGGTTATGGTGCCATAGTTGGTGCAGCCGGTGATGATGCCGGTGTTGTCGCACTGCGCCGCCATTCCTCCAAGGCCGCCGGGTGCTGCGGTGGTGCCTCCGCTCGCGGTGACGCCGGTAACCTCGGAATAGTTGGTTATGCTGCCGTAGTTGACGCAACCTGACATAGTGCCGCTTGAAGTCCAGCTGCCGCAGATACCTCCGATACGGGTCTTGCCCGTGGAGCTTGCGTCAACCTCGATGGCCGAGAAGTTGGTGACGTTGCTTATGTCGGTGGCTCCCATTGTCTTGCCAACCACGCCGACGTAATACCAGGTGTAGTTGTTGGCTGAGTTGGAATGGCGGAAGCGGCTCACTCCGTCCCAGCTCTCGCCGTCTTTGGAGCCGATGACGAGGTTGCGGATGACGGCGGAACTCTCATCCTTGGTGGTGCGGATGAAGCCGCTGTATTCGTTGGTCTCGACCACGAAGTTGTAAATCCTGTGGCCCTGTCCGTCGAAGGTGCCGGTGAAGTTGGAACGGGGAGTCCAGTTGCGGCCGGTCATGTCGATGTCGGCGCCGAGCTTGTAGGTGGCGTCGGCGGGGAAGGAGGTAATCTGGTTCCATTCCACGAGGTCGTCGGCGGTCATTATCAGGTTGCCGAACTCCCCGAGGCCGGTGGTCACGGTGCCGAGGTTGAAGCCTCCGTTGCGCACCAGCGTCATCGGATTGGCGGTGGAAACCGTCGCACCCTTGCCGTCGGCGTCCCTGAATTCAAGCGTGAAACCCTTTTCGAGCGACGTGGGAAGCAGGGAAATATAGTAACTTCCGGCTGCGAGGGTGCCTCCGTCCTGAGCCTTCAGGGTGACGCTGGAAGACGGGCTCTCTATGCCGGTGAGCGTGCCGGTAAGGGCGTCGAAAACCGCCGTTCCCGCTACTGCCTCGCCTCCGGCGCTGTGGAGCGTCAGGGATGAAATCGTGTTGTTGTAGTTTGAACCTATGGTGACTTTCAGCAGGCCGGTGACGTTGATGAGGCTCACCCTGTTGTCGTTGCCTACCTTGCCCACAGCCACGGTGGCTCCGGCCGCGTTGCAGGCGCCGGAAGCGACTTCCTGCACGGCCGGCACTTCAGCGGTGAAGCGCCCGTCACTGAATCCGGCGAAGGCCGAGGCGGGGAAAACCGTCCAGAACGAAGTGGCTCCGTCGGTTACCGTACCCTGGAAAGTGGCGCTCGACCCGGTATTGGTGCCCTCTTTGATGAGGAAGGTGCGCTTGTAGCTGCCGTCCCATACGGCAAGGGCGTCGCTGTCCTGCCAGCTTACATCCGGGAAGCCGGAAAGGGAAGCCTTTACGCCGGCGCATCCGGCCTGGAATTCCCTGTAAACGGTGCCGGCCTCAGCCTGTGGAACATCCGGCAAATCCGCCTCCGTGCGCTGCTGGCACGAGACGACGCAAAGGGCGGCGGCAAGCAGCGCCGCCGTCAATTTGGAAGACTTTGTCATAGTGCTTTCATTAATCGGATACAAATATATTATTTTTATAATAACTTTGCAAAAACATGGACGAGCGTAACACGGATATCCAGTATCTTCCCGGAGTGGGGCCGAGGAGGGCCGCGCTGCTGCGCGCCGAGCTTGGCGTGTCGAGCCTCGAAGACCTCGTGCGGGTGTTCCCGTTCAGATATATTGACCGCAGCCGCACCGTGCCCATATCAGAGCTCTCGAGCGAAGAGGCCTTCGTCCAGGTCAAGGCCACAGTGGTTACGCGCAACCTTATAAGCATAAAGCACTTGAGCGTCATCGTGGACGATGGGTCGGGCCGCCTCGAACTCGTGTTCTTCAAGGGCGTCAAATGGACTTTCGACAAGCTTGAACCGGGGCGCAGCTTCGTGTTTTTCGGCAGGCCGCAGCTTTTCAACGGCAGGCTCAATATGGTCCATCCCGAAATCGATTCCCTGCCCGGGCCCGGCACCGAAACCGGAGGCCTTACCGGCGTATATCCCTCCACCGAGAAGCTGAAGAACGGCGGTGTCACCGGCAAGGTGATGTGCAAGCTGCAGAGGGCGGCGCTTGACAGGGTCCTTCCCTCAATCACCGAGACGCTCCCGCGCAGCCTTATGGCGGAACGGCATCTCTGCCCCCTCGCTTTTGCACTGAAAAACATACATTTCCCTTCGGATACCGCAGCCCTCGAAGCCGCCCGTTACAGGATGAAGTTCGAGGAACTCTTCTACCTCCAGCTGAGTCTCCTCAAGCAGAAATATGTCCGCAGCCGTCAGTCGGAAGGCATACCGATGCCGAAGGTCGGAGCTGCATTCCACGCTTGCTACAAGGCTCTGCCTTACAAACTTACTGGCGCACAGCAGAGGGTGATAAAAGAGATTCGGGCGGATATGGCCGGAGGCCGTCAGATGAACCGCCTCCTGCAGGGGGACGTAGGCTCGGGGAAGACGATGGTGGCGGTGCTCAGCTGCCTTCTTGCCGTCGGCAACGGGTATCAGGCCTGTATAATGGCTCCCACCGAAGTGCTTGCCCGCCAGCATTTTGACAATCTTCGTAAGTACCTGGCCCCCACGGGTCTGGAGTGCGCCCTGCTCACAGGGAGCACCGGACGGAAGGAGCGGCGGACGATACTCGCCGGCCTGGCCGACGGGAGCCTCCCGCTGATAGTGGGGACTCACGCCCTGATAGAGGATCCGGTGATTTACAGGCAGCTGGGGCTTGCCGTTATAGACGAGCAGCACCGCTTCGGAGTGGGGCAGCGCTCGCGCCTCTGGGCCAAGGGCCCCGGAGGGGTGGCTCCGCACGTGCTCGTGATGACGGCGACTCCCATTCCGCGCACCCTGGCGATGACCTTCTACGGCGACCTCGACGTCTCGGTGATAGACGAGATGCCTCCGGGCCGCAAACCCGTGCAGACTATGCTGATAGGGCAGGAGAGGCTGCGCGCTATGTATCGTTTCATACGCTCTGAAATCGCCGCCGGACGGCAGGTGTTCGTGGTCTATCCTATGATTTTCATAAACGAAAAGATGGAGGACGTGAGCAACGTCGAGCAGGGCTACGAGGAAATAGTGAAAGAGTTCCCGCTCTCCGACGGATACAAGGTCGCCATCGTTCACGGGCAGCAGAGTAACGAACAGAAAGATTTCAATATGAGGGCCTTCGCCGAAGGAAGGGCCCATATTCTCGTGTCCACTACCGTAATCGAGGTGGGGGTGGACGTACCCAACGCCAGCGTGATGGTGGTGCGCAGCGCCCAGCGTTTCGGCCTGAGCCAGCTTCACCAGCTCCGCGGGCGCGTCGGCAGGGGAGCCGAGAAGTCGTACTGCATCCTTGTCAAAGATTTGAAAACCACTGCTGAAGCCGCAAAGCGCCTTGAACTTATGTGCGCCACCGACGACGGCTTCGAGATTGCCGAGCAGGATATGAAGATGCGCGGCCCAGGTGACCTTGAAGGGACGCAGCAGAGCGGCCTTCCTGTAAACCTCAGCATCGCCTCGCTCACGCGCGACGGCATTCTTCTGGAAAGGGCCCGCGAAAGCGCTTCGGCCCTGCTCGAGGCCGACCCTTTCCTCGCGAGGCCCGAGCACGCCGTGCTCGTTGCCGAGCTCCGCAAGGGAAAGTTCGATTTCAAGGATTACAGCGGTATTTCCTGAAAAATTACTATATTGCGTAAAATTATTTAAAAAATTATGTCACCTACCGTTATCATCATTATCGTAGCCGTCGTACTAATCGTCCTCTGGCTTATCTCCGTGCAGCGCAAGCTCGTCAGCATGGAAGAAATGTGCAAGAACGCAATGAGCCAGATAGGTGTCCAGCAGGCCAGCCGCTGGGACGCTCTCTCCGCCCTCGTCGACCTCGTGAAGTCTTACAACGAGCACGAGTACAACACTCTGCGCGACGTCATCGCGGCCCGCTCCACCATCAACGGCAACAGCACCGCCGCCGAGGCCCAGGCCCAGGAAGACAAGCTCAACGGAGCCATGAAGCAGTTCATGCTCGTGGCCGAGCAGTATCCCGAGCTCAAGGCCAACGATATGTACACCAAGACTATGGATTCGGTCAACGTCTATGAGAACCAGGTCCGAATGAGCCGTATGGTGTACAACGACTCCGTAACCAAGCTCAACCGCACTATCCGCCAGTTCCCCGACAGCATCGCGGCTTCGATTTTCCACTTCTCCGCACTCGAGTACCTCAAGGAGGGTGTCGGCAAGGAGTCTATGCCCAGCATGAAGATATAGTGCTTATGGGTGTCAGGGGCTTAGTTCTATCCGCCCTGGTATGCCCGGCCCTTCTGATGAGTTGCGGCGGCAAGCCTTCCACCGTCTTGATTGAAGATGGTAAAATGACGCCTGAAGTGCTTCTTGCCTTCGGGCGTCTTGGCGACCCGCAGCTCAGTCCGGAAGGCTCGACCATACTCTACGGCGTGACCTATAACGATTTAGCCGCCGACAGGAGCGTGCGCAACCTCTACGCCTGCGCTCCCGACGGAAGCGGCTGCAGGCAGATTACAAGATACTCTTCAAGCGTGAGCAACGCCCGCTGGTCGCCCGACGGCTCGCAGGTGTTTTTCCTTCAGGAGGGCCAGCTCTGGAAGGCCGCCTGGAAGGGCTCTTCGCTGGGGCGCAGGGAGCAACTTAGTGATGTCCCCGCCGGAATAAGCGGGTTCAAGCTTTCTCCCGACGGCTTGTCGGTACTTTACTGTACCACCATAAAGAACTCGGCCCTGCATCAGCCCTCCGACGACTATTCCGACCTTGACAAGGCCAAGGCCTATGCCACCGAAGACCTCATGTACCGTCACTGGGACCATTGGGTGACCGAGATCCCCCGCACCTGCCTCGCTTCGCTGCAGAACGGAAAGGTGACTCCAGATAATTCGGTGGACCTGCTGGGCAGCGAGCCCTACGAGCTTCCGACCGAGCCTTTCGGCGGCATCGAGCAGCTCGACTGGTCGCCAGACGGAAGGCTGGTGGCCTATTCCTGCCGCAAACTTGCCGGTAAGCGTTACGCGTTCAGCACCAATACCGATATATTCGTATATGACGTTCAGACCGGAGCTACGGCACGGATTACACGGGGCGGCGGTTACGACACCGACCCCGTCTGGAGCCCCGACGGCAGATATCTTGCCTGGGTGTCGATGGCGCGAGACGGCTACGAGGCCGACCAGCAGCGTCTTTTCGTTGCGGAACTGCTCCCCTCGAAGCTAGTTGAAGGTCAGTCTCTGCCTGTTTTCTCGGAGCCTTTCCAGCTTGCTTCGTCGCTTGACCGCGACGTGTCTTCTCCCGTATGGCACGGGGGCGAAATCTATTTCTCGGCCCTTACCGGCGGAGTGGAGGCTATTTACAAAGTGTCGCTCGACGACAGGCTCGTCCGCCTTACCCCCGCAGGCTGGGAGGAAGATTTCTCCAGCCCGTTCGGCTTCGTCGAGAAAGACGGCCGCTCCCTTATGCTCGCATCCTACCAGAGTATGAAGTTCCCCTCCGAACTGGTGGCTGTGGATGCTGCCGGGCCTTCACTTCAGCAGATTACGAAGGTTAACGAGGAGCTTCTCTCAAGGCTTTCCGACATAGGATGCGAGAGCGTGTACGTAAAGACGGTTGACGGCAAGGATATGCAGTGCTGGGTGCTCTATCCGCCGGAGTTCGACCCTTCGAAGAGCTATCCGGCCATAGAAATCGTGCTCGGAGGCCCTCAGGGAACAAACTCCCAGCACTGGAGCTACCGCTGGTGCTACAGGCTCATGGCCCAGCAGGGCTACATAGTGATACTCCCCAACCGCCGCGGTACCACCGCATTCGGCCAGGAGTGGAAGGAGCAAATCAGCGGAGACTACTGCGGCCTGAACATGCAGGACTACCTGAGCGCCGGCCGCTACATAAAATCAAAGCCTTACGTGGATAAGCTCGCCTGCGTCGGAGCGTCTTACGGCGGCTACTCGGCATATATGCTGGAGGGCCTGCACGGCGACCTTTTCGACTGCTTCATAGCCCACGCCGGCATCTTCGACGAGGCCCAGCTGTGGTACACCACCGAAGAGATGTGGTTCGCCAACTGGGATAACGGAGGCCTTACGGAATACGCTTATGAAGAGGGCGTTACCGGGCCTTCCGCCGACGGAGTGACCTTCGGCGGCATGCAGCAGGCCGGGGCCCCGTATGCCAGCAACCCCAGGGCTATCAGGCACTATGCAAATTCTCCCTCGTCGATGGTCACCAAGTGGCATACCCCCATACTCTGCATCCACGGGATGATGGATTTCCGCATTCCGTACGAGCAGGGGATGGCCGCCTTCAACGCTGCCCGGATGATGGGCGTACCCAGCAAGCTTCTGATATTCCCCGAAGAGAACCACTGGATACTGAAGCCCCAGAACTCCCTTTACTGGCACCGCTGCTTCTACGACTGGCTGGACCGCTGGATGCACTGATGGAAGCCTGGAAGGAACGTACCGTGATGCTGATAGGCGCCGACGCGGCCGCAAGGCTCGCCGGCGCCACGGTTGTAGTGACAGGGCTGGGAGGCGTAGGCGGAATGGCCGCCGAGATGCTCGCCCGCGCAGGCGTCGGTCACCTTGTACTGATAGATGCCGACACCGTGTCGGAGACCAATATCAACCGTCAGCTTCCGGCGCTTCATTCCACTGTGGGTCGTCCGAAGGCGGAGGTCGTGGCCGCCCGCCTGCAGGACATCAATCCGGCGCTGAAGCTGGACCTCGTTCAGCAGTATCTTACCGAAGACTCGATACCTTCCGTACTTGACAGATTCGCTCCCCGGGCTGTCGTGGATGCGATAGATACGCTTTCACCCAAGATTGCGCTTATACGCTACTGCCTGGCAAGAGGGCTGTTCCTCGTGAGTTCGATGGGGAGCGGAGCCAAGTTCGACTCTACTGCCGTGCGCATAGCCGACATATCCCGCACGAAGGAGTGTCCGCTGGCGCGTATGCTTCGCAAGCGCCTTCACAAATTCGGCATTACCGAGGGCTTTCTTGCGGTTTATTCCGCCGAGAAGCCCGTGAAGGAGTCGGTGGTCCTCGAAGAAAGCCGCAACAAGAAGTCGCAGACCGGCACCATTTCCTGGATGCCGGCCTCCTTCGGAATAGCCTGCGCCCAGGCGGCGGTGCTTGAAATAGCCGCTTTGGCGGAACCCGGCCCTGAATTATGAAACGCGAGGACGAAATAGCGGGAGTAACCCTGGCCGGCAGCATAGTGAACCTGCTGCTCGTTGCCCTCAAGGCCGTTGCCGGAGTGGCCGGGCATTCCGCGGCAATGATTTCCGACGCAGTGCATTCGCTGTCGGATTTCGTTACGGATATTGTTGTACTCGTGTTCGTTCGGGTAAGCGCAAGGCCGCAGGACGACGACCACGACTACGGTCACGGCAAGTATGAAACCATAGCTACGCTGTTAATAGGCCTTGCGCTCGCCGCTGCGGCCGTGGGCATCGTGGTGTCGGGGGCGAAACAGCTGGCCCTGTGGTTTCACGGAGTGGATTTGCCCACCCCCGGAGCGCTGGCCCTGTGGGCCGCGCTCATCTCAATAGCAGTCAAGGAGGCTCTTTACCGCTACACCCGTGTCAAGGGGAAGAAGCTGGCGTCTCCCGCCCTGGTAGCGAATGCCTGGCATCACAGGTCCGACGCCCTCAGCTCCATAGGGGCGGCGGTCGGAATCGGCGGCGCCATACTGCTGGGCAATCGCTGGACGGTGCTTGACCCGCTTGCGTCCATTGCGGTGGGCGCCCTGCTGGTAAAAGTGGCCTGGGAGCTTCTCGGGCCAAGTTTCGGCGAGCTCACCGACAGCTCCCTCCCTGCCAGCGTCGAAAACGAGATGCTGGATATAATCAGGTCGGTCGAGGGCGTTGAGGACCCGCACAACCTGCGCACCCGCCGCATAGGCAACCGTATCGCGGCCGAGGTGCATATACGCCTTGACGGTGACTTGTCGCTTTCCGTAGCCCACGAAAAGTCTTCCGAGGTGGAACGCCGCTTCCGCGAGCGCTTCGGCTCCCAGTCGCACATTATCATTCACATGGAGCCTGTCAAGAAGCTGTTTTGAAACGATAATAATACAATTCGGCAACCATTTCAAAACAGCTTCTAATAATAAATTATATCTTTGCAAACAATCAATATAGGTATACGGCAAGACATATTGAGCTTTTCGCGGCCCTCTTTGCGACCCTGACGGTTGTCAGTTCTTGTTTGGGCGTGGCGACCGACCCTGTAATGCCGCAGTTTATGGTACAGGATGCCGACTGGCACAGCGTCCCGTCTTCGGGAGGCAAGATAAACGTCAACGACCTTACCCTGGAGTTCCCTGCGGGAGCTTTCACCGGTGAAGGAAAAGTTGCGGTGACTCCCGTTCCCCAGGGCTCGCTTGCCACCCTGCAGGGGTGCGAGGTGTCGGAATGCTATCAGCTGGTGTTCCCGACTTCCGGCGTACAGAAGCCCTTTAACGTCAGCTTCAACTATTCCGGCGATACCGACGAGGTTGGAATCGTTGAGGTCTCTCCCAAGATGGGCCGTTATTCCGGAGTTACCGACCTTCACCCTTCCGCGCTCTGGACTACCTTCGATGCCGGTACGGCCAGCGCTGAAATAGGAGAGATAGGCGATGGCTCCGGATCTCAGCCGTATCTCACTGTCGGCCTCGTCAAGGGAGTTTACCAGTCTTCCGTCCCGTTCACCAAGGCCGGAGGCGGGCAGTCGTTCAAGTATTCCATTACCTGGATAATCCCCAAAGACGTAGTTGCCACCTGGGAGCCTTATAAAATGCCCACGGTCAAGGCACTTGAAAAGGAGATAAAGAATTGCGTGAAGGTTTACGCCGAACTCGGGATGGACGCCCCCACGTTCACGGTGTGCTATGAGATGTTCCTGTTCGACAAGGTTTTCACTGATCCCGACGAAAAGGGCGCAGACAATAACTGGGGCCAGCACCACTCCGACCGCTACAAGAAGAAAAACAGCATCATCGAGATGAATCTCAACAAGTTCAAGCCGATGATGGATAAAGGTGAACCCTACGATACCGACCTTTACGGCCAGTTCCAGCAGACTGTCATACACGAGACCTTCCATTTGATTCACGAGGCTGTGTACGACCCGCGCTGGCAGTCGGTTATCTGCAAGCAGGGCCACAACGAGTGGTCGATGCTCTCGGAAGCCATCGCCACCTGGATAGAGCAGTTTACCGGCAACAAGCAAATCAGCGAGAATACCCCCTCCAACGCTGAAACTTTCGCGAACGCCTTCTTCAACGAGGAAGGGAAGGGTGATTTCCAGAATATCGGATACGGTATGGGTTCCTTTATCGACTGGCTTGCAAAAACGACTTCCAACGCCGATATCGTAAAGATTCTCAAATATCAGTATGACAACGGCTCCTGGAGGGCATGCCCCACGCTCAGGAGCGCTTACGACAGCTTTCTTAAGGAAAAGAAAAAGGAGTTCTTCAATCCTTCGACCAACTGGGAGACGTTCATGTGGGATTTGCTTACAGGCAAGAGGGATTCCAGGGTAAATGCCGGTGCACTCGGACGGACAATCAAGATTGAGCACGTGATGCAGAGCATAGACGACCCCGTGCTGCTCGATAAAGACATCGACGACGTCGATATTTACAATTACAGTATGTCCATTCATCGCATAAAGTTCCCCAATAAAGGCCTCATCGAGCAGAAGATGACGACGAACCCCGGTCTTTCGATGGCCTTCTATCAGGACAACGAAGCCCTGAGGACCTGGGTGTGCGACGTGAATCTGGGCAAGCTGGGCTGTGCCGTCAAAGACAAGCCTTTCGCCGTATCGGGCGACGTTGCAAAGAGGTTCATTACCCTGGTTACGGAGCGCATCAAGCAGGATACCGATCCTGTAGTGCTGAAGAGCCAGCTTACGTCCCATATTGTGCCGTGGCCCAAACACATAGAAATAGAGTACAACGGTTATGACGGTTTCTATTCCTGGGACGGCAGCGAGATAAAAGTCAAGGCCACCACGAACGGTTACTACGTCGAGGCCGACTGCCACGGCGGCGCCCACCTGCATTTCTACATAGGCTGGGTGAACGACCGCTTTACCGACGTTTCAGACCTGTATTTCTATGTGGAGTACGACCAGAGCCGGTTAATGAAAGTGGGGCGCGTGCCTCTTGACTATTACACCACCAGCTCCGTGGAGAAGCACCTGAAGTGGAAATGCAACCATCAGGGGAAAGACCTTTACCTCTCCTGCGACCTGCTATAGCCTGCCTTTGCCTGCCTGACGCTCCCTACCACGAACAGGCAGCTGTCGGGGCGGTACAGGTTCTGCCCGGTATAATCTGCATAGTTTCCGCCGCTAAGGCTGAATTTCCGGTACCGCCCGTTGTCTATCAGCACCGGGCCCATAGGATGCGCCGAAAGCAGACGGTTGAGCCTTTCGAGCATGTCCGGGCTGAAAGCGGGCAAGTTGTTGATGAACACCGCGTTGCCGAGGCTGTCGGCAAGGAATATCTTGCCGTTTTCGGCATCGCGCACCGTTGGCTCGTCAATCACAGTGCCGCTCGCTGCGAACACTTTTACTGCCGTTGCAGGCGGGTAGTAAGTCACTATCGGCAGCTGGCTTCGTATCCACGAGGCTTTGAGGCACTCCGGCGGAGCTTCGCCCTGCTCTACCAGCGGAATCAGCTCCCGCTTCATAATGCGCCTTTCCTTCAGAATCGTGAAAGGGTTCCTGATATATGTCCAGCCCCGGCTTTGCGGGTCCCTCTCCAGTTCGAAGCGGGAAATGTATCCGCAGTCGCGGTTGCGGACCGGCAGGACAGTGGTGCTGTCGTCGAACTGGTCGAGCCTGCCCGCCTTGATGCGCCCCAGCTCTATACCGTAGAAGCGGCTGAAATGCGACAGGGGCATGCGGCTGTCGCCCAGGAGGGTGTCGGCGCTGTTCCTGAATGCCGCCGCCCGCCTGATGTGGTTGGAATTGTCCTTCTCCACGAAGTCCGAGAAATAGATGCCGCCCACGTCCTCCGTGCCGGGGCCGATTCTGGCAACCTACATTTCGCCAAGGTCAACGAGGGCCGTGGGGGAGGGGGTGAGGCCCAGATGCCTTGCCAGCGCATACAGGACTGCACCGGCATCCTGGCCTGAGCGGCCGGATCCGGTGCAGGATGCGATGGAGAGGAGCAGCCCCGCCAGCGGCAGAAGTCGGGAAGGCTTCACGCTGCTTTTGGCTTATTCGTCCTTGCCGAAGGCGAAGTAGCCCTGTCGGCCGGTGGATGTGACTCCTTCGATGACTATTGTGCGGCGTGCCTTCTTGGCTATGTCGATGACGTCCTGAGGCTTGTTTACCTTCTGCTCGTTCACGTAGCGGATGATGAAGCCGTCTTCGCCGCCTGCCTGGGCAAGCTTGCCGCTACCGGCGGAGATAATCTCCACGCCCTTGTCGGTAGAGCCTATGCGGGCGCCGTAGAAGGCTATGCTGCCGTCTTCCGACACGGTGCCGGTGGCTTCGGTAGTGCCCTGGAACTGGACTTCGATTTCCTGCGGCTTGCCGTCGCGGACGACGGTAATCACGGCCTTGTCGCCGGGGTGGAAGCGGTTCACCGTCACCTGCAGATCGGAAGTGGTCTTGATGAGGGTGGAATCGACCTTCGTCACTACGTCGCCTGCCTTGATGCCGGCCTTGTCGGCGGCTCCGCCCTTCACGACTTCATTGATATAGGCTCCTTCGAGCGAGGAAAGCTTGAGTTCGGAAGCCGTCTTTTCGGTTATGGGCGACATCATTACTCCTAGCTTCGCCCTCTTTACGGAGCCGAAGTCGATGAGGTCGGCTACAATCTTGCTCACGATATTGGAGGGCACGGCGAAGGAGTAGCCGGTGTAAGAGCCTGTGGTCGAAATGATTGCGGTATTGATGCCGACGAGTTCCCCCTGCTTGTTCACGAGGGCTCCGCCGGAGTTGCCGGGGTTGACGGCGGCGTCGGTCTGGATGAACGACTCAATCTTGAATTCGCCGTTGTAGTTGGGCATCGAGCGGCCCTTGGCGCTGACGATGCCGGCGGTGATGGTGGAACGGAGCTCTTCGCCGAGCGGGGAGCCTATCGCCAGCACCCATTCGCCGAGGCGCAGCTTGTCGGAGTCGGCGAAGCTCAGGAAGGGGAGTCCTCCCTCGTCTATCTTGATGAGGGCCACGTCGGTGGCGGGGTCGGTGCCGATGACGGTGGCGGGATAGGTCTTGTTGTTGTTCAGGGTGACTTCAATCTTGGTGGCGTTCTGGACGACGTGGTTGTTGGTCACGATGTAGCCGTCGGGTCTGATGATGACGCCCGAGCCGCTGCCCTGCTGTTCGCGGGT
>JAFSVP010000044.1 GCA_017444905.1 Bacteroidales bacterium | reverse complement strand
GACACTACGCTGTAGCCCTCTCCGTAAAGCTCCGGAAACAGGAATATCATAAGTCCGAGGGCGGATGCGCACAGGGCCCAGCGGAGGTAGGGGCTGCGTATCCTTGCTATCTTGTCTTCAAGCCACAGGGTGGTGTTGGTGAAGTACAGCGCTCCGAAGCCGAGGATGATACCCAGAACTATGTAGAACGGCAGGTTGCCCATCGAGAATGGAGTAAGCTCGCAGGCGAAGAGGGGAGTCTGGCCGCGAAGCAGGGAGGCCGTGACCGTGGCTGATATGGTGGAGACGAGCAGGGGCAGCATCGACGAAAGCGTGATGTTGAAAAGCAGTATCTCCATAGTGAACAGGACGCCTGCCAGCGGAGCTTTGAAAATGCCTGCCAGGGCGCCTGCCGCGCCGCATCCGAGAAGAATCGTGACGCTGCGGTACGAGAGCCCCGCGCGTTGCCCGAGGTTGCTGCCGATGGCTGCTCCCGTATAGACTATCGGGGCCTCGGCTCCAACCGAGCCGCCGAAGCCTATGGTGAGGGCAGAAGTGAGTATGGAAGACCAGGTATTGTGGGGCTTTATCCTTGATTCATTGCGGCTTACGGCAAGAAGAACCTTGGTTACGCCGTGGCTTATGTCGTCTTTGACAAGGAACCTCAGCGCCAGCAGCGAGAGCAGCATTCCGGCTCCCGGCAGGGCGAGCAGCAGGAGCCTGTGGCCCACCGAACCGGCGCCTACTATCAGTGATTTTATGGATTCAATGCTCCACCAGAGCAGGGAGGCTGCCAGCCCAGACAACACTCCTGCTGCCAGGCTGAGAAGCAGAAGGCGGGTCTTTTCCGGAAGATGCAGGAAGGGGTTGCTATGCGTCCGAGCCGTCGTCGTCGGCATACTGGGAAATGTTGTCGTCGGGCAGGGGGTCGCTGCCGGTATCGGAAGCTCCGGAGGCTCCTGCGACCTCTTCGGTCTCGGCTTCCTCCTCACCGTCGAGCCAGCGCTCCACGTCTTCGGGATTGTCGATATCGACTTTAATCTTGACGAGGTATATGTCGGACTCGGTTTCGATGGTGACTGCGTTGAACGGCTCTATCTCCTTGCCGGTGCGGGGATTGACGCCGGGGGAGTACTTTACGAGATCGGGAAGAAAGTCATTGAACCCCTTCGGATACTTGTCGTTGAACAGTACCGCGATGCCGGCCGGGAGGTTCTCCAGGCTGATGACGTGCCTCTTCTTGTTGTCAGAATTCATTCTCGCTTGTTGTTTGCAGCTGCAATAATAAGCCAAAAAAATCAATCAAACAAAAAAATAATTCTATATTTGGAACTATGGCAAAGAAGACACTCGTGGTTTTGAGCGGCTCGGGCATCAGCGCCGAGAGCGGCATCTCCACTTTCCGCGGAGGTAACGGTTTGTGGGACAATGTATCAGTGAATGAAATCTGCACTCCGGAGGGCTGGAGGCGCAATCCCGGCAAGGTTCTGGGCTTCTACAACAGGCTCCGGAGGCAGCTTGAGGCGGCGCAGCCCAACGAGGCTCACCGCATACTCGCGGAGCTCGAAGAGCTGATGACGGTGAAGGTTATTACGCAGAACGTGGACAATCTGCACGAGAGGGCCGGCAGCTCCTTCGTGCTGCATCTTCACGGCGAGCTTACGAAGGTCCGCCCCGAGGGCTGCTATACCGAGTCCGACGGCTTCTCCAGGAAATATGTAAAAGATATAGGCTATTCCGACGTCGCCCTGGGCGAGACGGGAGGCCCCCGCAATACGCAGCTTCGCCCCCATATAGTGTGGTTCGGCGAGGCGGTGCCCAATCTCGAGGAGGCGGCACGCATAGTGTCGGAGGCCGACATACTGCTCATAGTGGGCACCTCTCTGCAGGTGTATCCCGCCGCGGGCTTAAGCGCCTACGCCCCGCAAGGATGCGAAATCTGGCTCGTCGACCCCGACGAGGAGCTCGGCCACAAGCTGCACGGGGTGCATTTCATCCGCGACGTCGCGACCTCAGGAATGCGGCGCTTCCGCGATGCCGTGCTGGCTTCGCAATAGGGGGAGTTGCAGTAGATACGCTTTATTTACACCGGCAGATTGTATAGAAACTAATATCACTATTATGAGACGCATACTTCTAAGTCTTCTGTGCATGGTGAGTTTATCCGCATATGCACAACATGCTGTTGTCGTCAATCCTGATGGTACACACTCCGTCGTCATAAACAACGGGAACAGTGCGACTATAGTTAATCCCGATGGGACTCATTC
>JAFSVP010000043.1 GCA_017444905.1 Bacteroidales bacterium | reverse complement strand
TGAATTCTATGCGGACGAGCTCATTCTCGAGCACGGCCGTAACAGGTTCTGCAATATGAGCGGCCTCAAGGAGAGAATCGCGGTATACCGACTGCACGGCTGCACCGGAGGCTGCAGGTTCGTCAGCTCCGGAGGCAATCTGAGCAGATGAAGCCGCCCCCGCCGCCGTAAAGGATGCGGCATCTGCCGCAACACTGTCGGGGGCAGATGCACGGGCCAGCAGGAGGGAATCCTGCTGAGCCTGCTGCAATTCGGCCTGCTTGCGGGCCCTGCCGGATTCGAAGAATGTAAAACCTGCGAGAATGAGTCCAATGAGGACGAAACCGATTATCGAGTTCTTGTCCATCGCCTCTCCCCTATTCGTTCTCCTCCGCGGAGGCGCTGCGTATCTGCTGCTCCAGCGCCTTCAGTTCCTCCTTAGCCTGGTCGATGCGGCCCTGAAGCTGCTTCACCAGCGATTCGGCGTTCTTCGAAGCCGAGAAGAATCCTATATTATTCTCGAAAGTAACGATATCCTGCTGCAGCTTGCGGTACTTGTCCATGAGAAGGTCGCGGCCGCTGCGGGGAGCCTTGCGCTCCTGACCGCCGCGAGGCGACTGGCTGCGGGGGAACTTCTCGCGAACGGCGTCGCGGTATGCGGCATTGACGGCATCTTTTTCCTTGAAGGGAACGTGACCTATGGCCTGCCAGCGCTCGTTGTACCCGCGCTGGGCTGCGGCGTTGGCCGCCTCGTCCGAGGGCTCGTAGGCCTTGACTTCGTCGATTATCTGGCGCTTGGCGCGCAGGTTGGCGTGGAAATCGTTCTCGGGTTTCGCGTGCTTGTCGCGCTCGGCGAAGAATTCGTCGCAGGCGGCGCGGAAGCGCTTCCATATCTGCTCGCTCTTCTTGCGGGGCACGGCGCCGATTTCCTTCCACTGGCGCTGGAGGTCGATGAGCTGGTCGGCTGTCTTCTTCCAGTCGGTGCTGGTCTTGAGCTCCTCGGCCTTGGCGATGATGGCCATCTTCTTCTCGAGGTTCTCGTTCATCGAGTCCTTGAAGCTGTTGTAGTACTCGCGCTTGCGCTCGAAGAACTTGTCGCAGGCGGCACGGACGCGCTCGTAAACCTTCTGGTTCTCCTTGCGGGTGGCGAAGCCGACGGCCTTCCAGCGGGCCTGGATTTCCTCTATCTTCTGCGAGAACTCGTTCCATTCGCTGGACGAGGATATCTCTTTGACGGCAATCTCTTCAACTTCTTCGCACAGGGCGCGCTTTGCCTCGAGATTGGCCAGCTGCTCGTCCTTGAGCCCCTCGAAATGGGCCTGGTAGCGCTTGTTGATAACGGCCGTAGCCTCACGGAAACGCTCCCATATCGACTCCCTGAACTCCTTGGCCACGGGGCCGAGCTCCTTCCACTGCTCGTGAAGCTTCTGCAGCTCGTGGAATGCGCTCACGACATTTTCGTTCTCGGCAAGTGCGGATGCAGCCTCGCAGAGCTTTTCCTTGGCCTCGAGATTCTTCTGGAAGTCGAGGTCGCGAAGCTCGCGGCTGATTTTCACCATATCGTAGAACTTCTCGACCTGATATTGGTAGGAATCATTCAAATCCCTGAATGCCGTCACGGGCACGGGGCCGGCCTGGCGCCAGCGGTCCTGCAGCTTGCGGAAGGCCTCGAAAGAGTGGCCCGTCTCGCCTCCGTCGGCGACGAGGGCCTTGAGTTCCTCGATAATGGCCTTCTTCTCGGCGAGGTTCTCTTCGCGGCGGGCGTCCTGCTCGCGGTTGTATTCGGCGCGGGCCTTCTTGTAGTCGGCGTAAATGGCCTTGAAATTCTCTTCGACGGCCTCGAAGGGGTTGCTCAAAGAGTTTTCTTCGGCGGGATTCTCGCCCTTGAGCCGGCCAAGCAGCTTGTAGAAGGCGGACTTGATGGCTTCTGCCTCTTTGTAACGCTGCATACCGTTTACGCTGTCCCTCAACTCCTGGAACAGGGCCGAAAGCTCGGCCAGCGTCTTGTCGGCAAGGTTCAGCTCCTTCTTGGGCTCCGACTCTGCAGGCTCAGCCGCCGGTTCGGCGGAGGGCTCTGATGCGACAGGTTCAAGCCCGGCTGCAGGTTCTGCCTCCTCGGATTCGGCCGCCGTTTCTGCAACAGGTTCTTCTGCCACAGGCTCGGCCGCTGCCGCTTCGACTACGACGGGTTCGGGAACTGCCGCTTCGACTACAGGTTCGGGAGCTGCCGTTCCGGCCTCCGCTGCATTTACAACTGCATTTTCAGCTACGTCTGAAACGACCTTCGCGGTCTCTTCAGGAACAAATGATTCATTCATATTCAGAGTGTGTTTAATTTACAAACATACAAATATATAAAAATTATTTGGAAACCAACGCAATTTCATACAGCCTGGGCCAGTTCTTCCCGGTGATGAAAATGCGCCCGTCGAGGCAGGCGATTCCGTTAAGGACGTCGGTGTCGGCAGTGCGCAGCTTCGCGGGAAGCAGCCCCTTGCAGTCCACGGTGGCAGTAACTTCCCCGCTGCGCGGGTCGATGATTACTATCATATCGGTCATATAGACGTTCGCCCAGATTTTCCCGTCTATCCATTCCAGCTCGTTGAGCAGGCGCAGCGGCCTTCCGTTCATCTTCACCTCCAGGGTGCGGCGGGTCTTCAGCTGGTCGTCGAGGAAGTAGAGCCTGGAAGAGCCGTCGGAGGCAACGAGCGACTCTCCGTCGGTGGTAAGTCCCCATCCTTCACGGGGATAGGTGTATGTCTTCTGATATTCGAGAGTAGCCGCATCGTACACGAAAGCGACCTTGCTTGTCCAGGTGAGCATATACATTCTGCCGCCCATCATCACCGAGCCCTCGCCGAAATACTTGCGGGCGAAAGAGAGCCTGCGCAGCACCTTGCCCGTCTCGAGTTCGACCTTGCGGAAGCTGGTACGTCCGCAATGGCCGGTGCTTTCGTACAGCTGTCCTCCGTTGAAAAAGAGGCCCTGCGTATATGCCTCGGCGTCGTGGGGATACTCCTTCACGACCCTGATTCCGTACTGTTTCGGGGGCGCCGCGGTGCAGAAAGTCAGGCACGGGAGCAGCGAACCCAGGATAATCATCAGTTTTCTCATATCCCGCAAATTTATAAACTGTTTTGATTTGTTGGGAATAAAAATCGTATTTTTGCACCGTTATGATGAGAATTGACATACTGAGCGTAGTGCCGGAGCTTCTCGAGAGCCCCCTGGCACATTCCATAGTCGGGCGGGCGATACGCAACGGACTTGTAGACATCCGCGTCCACAATCTCCGCAAATACGGTATAGGGCCGAGGCACAACGTCGACGATTACAGCTACGGCGGAGACGCCGGGATGGTGATGCGGGTTGAGCCCGTTTACGAGATGATAAAAGAGCTCGAAAGCGAGCGCGAATACGACGAAATCATCTATCTTTCCCCGGATGGAGAAAAACTTAAGCAGAGCATATCCAACGAGCTGTCGCTCAAGCAGAACATTATACTGCTATGCGGGCATTACAAAGGCATCGACCACCGCATCCGCGAGCACCTCGTGACGCGCGAAATTTCGGTCGGCGACTATGTCGTGAGCGGGGGTGAAATTCCCGCAGCGCTGCTCGCCGACTCGATAGTGAGGCTCATTCCCGGAGCCCTCACCGACGAGACCTCCGCCCTATCGGATTCCTTCCAGGACAGGCTGCTCTCTCCTCCGGTTTACACGAGGCCGGCGGTGTTCAACGGCTGGTCCGTCCCGGAAGTTCTTCTCAGCGGCAACCCTAAGCTCATCCGCGAATGGCAGGACGAACAGGCCCTGCAGCGCACCAAATTGCTGAGGCCCGAGCTACTGCAGGAAGATTTTTAATTTTTTTAAAAAGAAAAAATGAAATTTTCAAAAATTTTGTGAAAATTATTTGCGTTTTAAAAAATTATATCTATCTTTGCACTCGGAAATCAACAACTATTCTAACCAACAATAATTAAAACCTTCTAAAGGTATACACTACTAACTAACCGTTAAAGCCCGCTGTGACAGCGGGCTTTAGTCGTGTCAGGACCTCCCTTTTCCATGAGCCGGGCCGCCCCGGGACCCGGGCCTGGGAGCGTCAGCACCGCCGAAAAACGGCTTTTATCCCCCGAAAATGCCTCCGGAGGTTTGAAAATAGGATAATAATACTTATATTTGGGGATAAGTTAGTAGTAAGAAGAACCGACAGCAGTATGAAAGTCCTGAAATTCGGCGGCACTTCGGTCGGAAGTGCCGGAAGTATAAAGCACGTGGAACAAATCGCAGGCTCGGTTGAAGGGCCGGTGGTGGTAGTGGTCTCGGCCCTCGGCGGCATTACCGACGAGCTCATCAAAGCCTCGCAGAAGGCCAAGGCCGGAGACGCCTCCTACCTTGAAACCATTGCCTCCATACGCTCGAGGCACGAAGCGATGTGCGACGAAACCATTGCCGACTACGCCGTCCGCGAGACGCTTAAAACCGGCATACACGCCCTTCTGGACGAGCTTGAAGGCATCTGCCGCGGCATATCGCTGCTGAAAGTCCTCCCCCGCGAAACCGCCTCCCAGGTACAGAGTTTCGGAGAAAGGATGTCGGCGATGATTACTTCCGCCCTCATCGAAGGCTCCACTCTCTGCAACGCGCTGGAGCTCATCTTCACCAAAGACGGCGCCGTTGACTTCGCCCGCTCCGAGGCCGCCATAAGAGCCGCCCTTGAAGGCAGGAAGGGCATCTCGATAGTCCCGGGCTTCATCGCCACCGACGAGAACGGAGCCATCACCACCCTGGGAAGGGGCGGCTCCGACTATACCGCCAGCATCATAGCATCCTCCCTCGACGCCGAGGTCCTTGAAATCTGGACCGACGTCGACGGCTTCATGACCGCCGACCCCCGCATCATCAGCACCTCCTACGTCATCGACGAACTCTCCTACGAAGAGGCGATGGAGCTCTGCAACTTCGGAGCAAAGGTCATCTACCCCCCTACCCTGTACCCGGTGTGCAGGAAGGGCATCCCCATACTCGTAAAGAACACTTTCAACCCTTCTGCAAAGGGCACCCTGATACACGGAGGAGCCTCCGCACACGCCTCGGAGAGGGTCATCAAGGGCATATCGTCCGTCGACAACATAAGCCTCATAACCCTGTCGGGCACTTCGATGGTAGGCATCGTGGGCGTCGACAGCCGCATCTTCACGGCCCTCGCCAGCCGCGACATAAGCGTATTCCTCGCCAGTCAGTCGGCATCCGAAACCGGCATCTCCATAGGCGTCGGGGCCGAGAACGCCGCCATAGCCTGCCAGGTGCTGAGCGAGGCCTTCGCACAGGAAATAGCCTCCGGCGCCATCAACCCCGTGAAGCGCGAAGACGAGCTCGCGGCGGTCGCCATCGTGGGCGAAAACATGAAGCACAACTGCGGCATTGCGGGCAAGCTCTTCAGCACCCTGGGCCGCAACGGCATAAGCATCATCGCCCTCGCGCAGGGAGCGTCCGAAAGCAACATTTCCTTCGTCATCAAGAGAAAGTACCTGCGCAAGTCGCTGAACGTCATACACGACAGCTTCCTCCTCTCGGAATTCAAGGAGCTCAACGTCGTTATCTGCGGCGTCGGCACGGTGGGCGGCCAGCTCATAGGCCAGATTGCAATGCAGCGCGAGAAGCTGATGAAGGAGCGCAACCTGAAAATCAATATCGTGGGCATAGCACGCAGCACGAAGGGCGTCTTCGACCGCGAGGGCATCAGCCTCCGGAACTGGAAAGAGGCTCTCGAAGCAGGCACTCCCCTTAATCCGCAGGAGCTGCGCGACCGCGTCATCGGGATGAACATTTTCAACTCCGTGTTCGTAGATTGCACGGCAAATGCCGAAATAGCAGCCCTTTACGGCGATTTCTTCGACCACGGAATCTCGGTCGTGGCCGCCAACAAGATAGCCGCATCATCCGACTACTCCGAATACAGGAAGCTCAAGGAGAAGGCTCTCAGGCGCGGCGTGAAGTTCCTCTTCGAGACCAACGTCGGAGCCGGACTCCCCATCATCAACACCATAAACGACCTGCGCAACAGCGGCGACCGCATCGAAAAAATCGAGGCCGTCCTGAGCGGTACGCTGAACTTCATCTTCAACTCCCTCAGCGCCGACGTCCCCTTCAGCGAGACGGTGCGCCTGGCCCGCGAGAACGGATTCTCCGAGCCCGACCCCCGCATCGACCTCTCCGGAAAGGACGTCATACGCAAGCTGGTCATTCTGGCAAGGGAGGCGGGATACGAAGTCGAGCAGAAAGACGTCGATGCCGAGCTCTTCATTCCTTCGGAGCTCTTCGAATGCAGTGAGGAGGAGTTCTGGCGCCGTCTGCCGGGGCTCGACGCCGGCTTCGAAGAGAAGCGCCGCGAGCTCGAGAAGGAGCACAAGCGCTGGAGGTTCGTGGCGAAGATGGAGAACGGCCGTTTCTCGGTGTCGCTCCGCACCTTTGACGAAGGGCATTCGTTCTACGTGCTCGACGGCTCCAACAATATCGTGCTCCTCACTACCGAGCGCTACCACCAGCACCCTATGCTCATCCAGGGCTACGGCGCAGGCGCAGGCGTCACGGCCGCCGGAGTATTCGCCGACATAATGCGTATTGCAAATATCTAAGGAGCAAGATTGTAATGTTGACTGAGAAACGTACGGTAAAAGTTTTCGCACCAGCATCAATAGCCAACCTCGGCTGCGGATTCGACATAATAGGAATGGCTCTCGACGACGTGGGCGACGTGCTTCAGATGAGCGCCTCGCCGGTTGCAGGAGACGCCCCCCGCATCAGCATCACCAACGCCACGACTGTCCCCCTCCCCGCTGATCCGGAGCAGAACGTAATTACCCCGGTAATACGCAAGTTCCTGGAAATGACAGGGCATCAAGCCGACATCGACGTCGTGATACTTGAAAAGATTCATCCCGGTTCCGGCATAGGTTCGAGCGCTGCTTCGAGCGCCGCCGCCGCATTCGGAATGAACCGCCTCTTCGACGGAGCGCTCGACGAATACGGCATGGTACGCTGCGCCATGGAGGGCGAGAACCTCGCCAGCGGCGGCTATCACGCCGACAACGCCGCGCCCGCCGTAATGGGAGGCATAGTGCTGATTCGCGGATACGAGCCTCTCGACCTTATAAAAATCCCCGTTCCGGGCAATTTCTTCTGTGCCGTCATCCATC
>JAFSVP010000042.1 GCA_017444905.1 Bacteroidales bacterium | reverse complement strand
GCCCGTCTCGACCTTGTTGACGTTCTGCCCGCCGTGGCCGCCGCTGCGGAAGGTGTCCCACTCTATGTCGGAGGGGTTGATTTCGATATTGATGCTGTCGTCCACCAGAGGATATACGAACACGCTGCTGAAGGTGGTCTGGCGCTTGCCCTGGGCGTTGAAGGGCGAGATGCGCACGAGGCGGTGCACCCCTGATTCGGCCTTGAGATAGCCGTAGGCGAAGTCGCCCTCGTACTGGATCGTGCAGGACTTGATTCCGGCCTCGTCGCCCTCGATGAGCTCGGTGGTGGTCATCTTGTAGCCGTTGCGCTCGCCCCAGCGAAGGTACATCCTCATCAGCATCGCGCTCCAGTCGTTGGCCTCGGTGCCGCCCGCTCCGGAGTTGATGGTGAGCACCGCTCCCAGGCTGTCGCCCTCGGCACCGAGCATATTCTGCAGCTCGAGCGCGTCCACGGCCTTCACGGCGTCGGCCAGGGCGGCGTCGGATTCGGTGCTGTCGGGGTCGAGCTCGAGCAGGACTTCGAGGTCGTCGGCTGCGGAGCGCAGCTTGTCGAAGGCGGCTACCACCGACTTCAGCGGGCTGATGCCCTTGAGGAAGCTCTCGGCAGCCTTCGGGTCGTCCCAGAAGCCGGGGGCCTGGGTCTGAGCCTCCATAGCTTCTACGTTTGCACGCTTTTCATCTATTTTAAGGCACTTGCGCAGATTTTCCACGCGAGCGGTCAGTTCTTTGAGCTGTTCCTGATTAATCATACCTTACAAATATATGTAAAAAAGAGAAACGGTCCGCCACTCTCACTTCACTATTCCTCCGAGCCCTTCGGGAGAATCGCCGTCGCGAAGGCGGTTGAACTTGCGGAAAAGCGATACTACGAATATCGCCGACACTATCACGCTCACAATGTCGGAAATGGGGAAACTCACCCATACCCCGGCCTCCCTGAAACGGAGTGGCAGCAGGTAAATCAGCGGCAGGAGGAAAAGAAGCTGCCTTGAAAGCGAAAGGAAAATGGACTTCTTCACCATCCCGAGGCACTGGAAAAGATTGCCCGACACTATCCCGAAGCCCACGAAAGCCACGCCCGCGTTGATAATCCTCATCCCCCTCGAAGCCAGCCTTATCATCTCTTCATCCTCTGTAAAGAGCCTCGCGGCAGTGCCCGGAACTGTCTCCGAAAGGATGAAGCACACCGTCGTCACCAGCACCTCCCACTTGGCGGTCAGGATGAAAATCTCCTTCACCCGCGAGTAGAGCCTGGCTCCGTAGTTGTAGCCTGCGATGGGCTGGAGCCCCTGGTTGAAGCCCATACAAATCATTATGAAGAGCATCGAGAAGCGGTTGATGATGCCGTAGGCCCCAATGGCGAGGTCGCCTCCGTATTTGCGGAGCTGCTGGTTTACGAACAGGGCTACGAGGCTCGCGGCGAGGTTCATAAGGAACGGCCCGCTGCCGATTGCCAGCGACTGCCGCGCCACTTTCCAGGAAAGCCTGAACACCGGCTTTGCAAAATGAAGGAAGCGCCGCTTGTCGGAGAGGAAGCGCAGGGTGTAGGCGAGGGCCAGCAGCTGGCAGATGACGGTTGCAAGCGCAGCGCCCTTTATGCCCAGCCCGAGGGTGAAAATGAAGATGGGGTCGAGTATTGCATTGGAAATCACCGTGAAAAGGGTGAGCCCCATTGCCGTGGCGGGGTGGCCGGAGCTGCGTATGATGCCGTTGAAGCCGTGCATCAGATGCGAGAAAGTGTTGCCCAGCAGAATGATGGTCATATAGTCGCGGGCAAAGGGGAGGGTCTTCTCGCTGGCCCTGAAAAAGTAGAGTATCGGGTCAAGGAAGGCAAGCGCCACCACCGTGAATACTATACCTATTATCAGGTTGAGCGTGAGGGTGTTGGACAGAACCTTCGCGGCCCCGGAATAATTCTTCTGCCCCAGCAGTATGGAAATCAGCGTCATCGCACCCACGCCCACGAGCGTGCCCAGGGCTATGCTGATGTTCATCAGCGGGAAGGTGACGGCCAGCCCGGAAATGGCATGGGGCCCGACGTCGGGGATGTGCCCTATGAAGATGCTGTCCACCATATTGTAGAGCGAGGCCGCGGTGGATGCAATGATGCCGGGCACGGCGTAGCGCTTCAGGAGGACGCCGATTTTCTCGGTGCCAAGCTCCGTGGGAGCGGAGGACTGACTGCGCCCCATCGTCAGAGATAAGGATTGGGAACCAGCTCTATGTCGAAGCGCAGGGGAGAGTATGCGGGGATTTTGCTTCCGGAGCCGGAATAGTCATAGCCAAGTTTGGAGTAGAAGATGCCGGTGCCGGCCTCGCCGGGCCCCATCTTCGAGAGCGTGCGGGCAAAGCCGTCAACCACCTTGGCGTCTTCGTCGCCCATCCTGATTTCCGACCAGGCGGAATGATAGGTAATGGTCACGGGAGAATAACTTCCGCCGCTGGTGTAAAGCCCGTAGCGCACGGCGGTGTCGCGCACGTTGGTGTCGAACACGCGCCCGTCTAGGAGCCTGCCTATGTAATTGATATACACTGTGGTATCTTTTAGCTCCAGAATTTCGGAAGCCTCCTTCGTGCTGAGGTAGTAGAAGCCGTGCGCGCCGGAAGAGTCGGCCTTTGCCGCTTCCGGGTCGGGGCTGAAATGCGAGGCGTAATTCGCCGCAAGATAGCGGCCTATCGAATCTATCTCCCAGGAATAGACGTCCTTGAAATGGTCCACGAGGCGTATGTCGTAAACGGCGGCAGCGGAGCCCTCGGCGGCGAAATACTCTCCGGCGGAGTCGTAGCGGCTGTAGGTGGCGAGCCACCCGGGCATCGCAATCTTGCGCCGCCCGCCGTCTTTCATGTCGCTGATAATCTCTTCAAACCCTGCGAAAATGCCGTTGGCGTACCACACCACGGGGCCGTAGTAATAAGTTTCGTCGTAATCGCCCACCTGCCTGGCAATGCTCATCGAGGTGGAGCCGGTAATATTGCCGTAAAGGTCGTAATAAGTGTATTCGGCGCGCAGGTACAGGGAGTCTTCGAACTCTCCCACCTCTTCGCCCGTGCCTTCTTCGTCTTCAAGGATGTAGGTTCCGAGCTCCGTGAGCTTCCACAGGTATTCGGGATGCTTTTCCTTCTGGACATGCACCCAGGCGTCGAAATAACGCTTGGAGGCATCGTTCGTCCCGGTGCTTGCGACCCTTGCGCATCCGCAGAGGCAGGCGGCCGCCGCAATCAATGTAACTATTCTAATTTTCATCTTGAGCGCTTGCTTGTTGCTGCAGGAACCGTGCCGCAGCTTTCATTACATATTCCCCGGCCCCGTCGGCCGAAGCGATGTCGCCGGGAATGAAGAGCCGGCCTCCGGCAGCCTGCTCGTGGCCTCCGCCGTGAAAGCTTTCGACGGCGAGGAGCCTTGCCGAAGTACCCTTCTTCGAGCGGAGCGAAACCCTGAAGAGGGGCCCGTCCTCGCGGGCCAGGATGCTGAGCTTAACGCTTCCGATGGCCAGCGGCAGGTTCACGAAGCCTTCGGTTTCGGAATCATTCAGGCCGTGGCGCAGGAAGAAGGAGTTGGGGAGCACCGTCACTGCGGCACCCTCCGGGGTGAGTTTCATCAGCGACGAAAGCATTTCGCCCTCTGCCCGCAGGCGGTTCTCGCGCTCGCGGCAGAAGAGGGCGTCGATTATCGCGTCCCTGTCAACCCCGGCCGAGAGCAGGGCCGAGGCCATTTCAAGGGTAGAGGGGAATACGGAATTGGCGAAATTGTTGGTGTCGGTGGTCATGCCGGTCATAAGGGCCTCCGCGCATCTTGCGGGAAGCTTTCCGGCATCGCCCCCGACGTCGGGCATCTGCATCAGGCAGCTGAACAGCAGTTCGCAGGTGGAAGATACCTCCGTGCAGCTGATTACAAGGTCGAAATCTTCCTCTTCGGGGCTGACGTGGTGGTCGATGAGCAGCCTGGGACCCTTGAAAGCCCTGAGCGCGGACTCCAGCTCTTCGGCGCGCGAGAGGGTGTTGAAATCGAGGCAGATGAGCAGCTCCGCTCCGGCGATAATCCTTTCCGCCCCCTCGCGGTCGAGGCTCGCCGCGGTGAAGCCGCTGCCGGCAGTGATGAAGTCCAGCGAGTCGGGCGGGGGCGTGGGGAATACTATGGAAGCCTCGATGCCCCGCAGCTCGCGCAGGTAGCTTGCGAGCGCGACGCTGCTTCCCGCAGCGTCGCCGTCGGGACGCACGTGGGACACGATGGCCGCTCTTCCGGCAGAGCGGAAGAAGCCGTCGAGGCTGGAGACTTTCTCAATTCCGGTCACGATGCAAATTTAACAATAATATTGCATTTGATAAATCATTTTTCTAACTTTGCCTGACTTTGGAAATAATAAAACAGCATAAAATGAACAAGACCGTTAAGATTCTTCTTGAAATCGTTCTTCTCCTGGCCATTTGCGGACTGGTGTTCGCCCTCGTTTCGAGCATTATGAAGCCCGTGAATTTCAACAAGCAGCGTGCGCACCGCGAGACCGTCGCCATCCAGCGCCTCAAGGATATCCGCACCCTGCAGGTGGCGTACAAGAGCGCCAACGGCCGCTTCGTCTCCACCATCGATTCTCTCAAGGCCTTCTACGAGAACGGTAAGATGTCGATTATAATGCAGATCGGTTCCGCCGACGACTCCATCGCCTGGGAGCACACCGAGAAGGTCAAGAAGGCCAACCGCAAGATTACTCCCCAGCAGCTTCTTGAAATGTACGAGGCAGGCGACAAGAACCTCGTCTTCTCCGTCGAAACCAAAATCCCCGTGAAGGACACTTTGTTCCTTCGCAGGACCGACTTCTGCATCGACTCCCTCGGCACCATCCCCTTCTCCGGCGGCGCCCCCGTCGAGATGGAGGCCGAAACCCGCATGGTGTCGGGAGTGCTCGTCCCCCTCTTCGAGGCCCGTATGCCTTACAGGCAGCTCCTCAAGGGTATGGACAACCAGCTCCGCATCAACCTCGACGCCGAGCGTAAAGACCAGAACAAGTACGAAGGTCTGCAGGTGGGCAGCGTCACCGCGCCCAACAACAACGCCGGCAACTGGGAGTAATGGTCCCTTTCACCCTCGTCCCCTCCCACTTTTTCAGTCCGGAGGGAGCCCGCGCAGCACTTGAGGCGGTCTCTCCGGTTAACGACGGCGACGAGGTGCGGCACGCTCCCGTAGCACAGTACGGCGCGCAGCTCGTTTATGCAACTGCTCCCGGCGGCCCCGACGGACCGCCGGAGATTTTTGACATCCTGGGCGAGCTCCCTCTCTGCCCCGACTACAACAAGCTGCTCTGCTCCTGGCGGGGCGGCATACTCTCGATGGCGATTGCCCAGGGCAGGAGCCTTTTGCTTGCCAACTCTTACGACGCACCCGACTTCACCACGGCGCAGTATTTCATCTTCCTTGCGATGAAGTCGCTCCAGCTCAACCCCGAGGTTACGGTAATACGCTTCCGACACCCCCTCGCCCCCGCCGACGAGACGGCCCTGTACCGCTACTTCAAGTCGGTGGAAACCGCTGCCCCTGCAAAATGAGAATAATCGGAGGCAAGCTGAAAGGCAGGACTATCCTGCCTCCAATGGGCTACAAGGCCCGCCCGACCACCGACTTCGCGCGCGAGGGCCTCTTCAACATACTCGTCAACGCCTATGAGCTCGAGGGCCTGAAGGTACTTGACCTGTTCGGAGGCACCGGAGCCGTATCGTTCGAGTTCGGCTCCCGCGGGGCTGAAAGGGTGTACTGCGTGGAAATGTCGCGCGACAACGCCTCCTTCATCCGCCGTGAGGCTTTGCGCCTCGGCCTTGGCAACATCACCGTGGTGCGCGACAACGTCTTCGACTTCCTCGGCGTCTGCCGCGAAAGCTTCGATATCGTATTCGCCGACCCTCCCTATGCCATCGAGGGCCTCGAGCTCCTGCCCGGCAAAGTTCTGGATGCCGGAATCCTTAACCCCGGCGGCTGGTTCATCCTCGAGCACGGCGGGGAGCATTCCTTCACGGAGCATCCGCTTTTCCTGCGTGAACGGAGCTACGGCAGGGTGCATTTCAGCATCTTCGAACAGCCCGGCGTGGCAGACGAATAGTTTTGGCACTTATCTTGTTTGAACTCTCGGAGTTGAACGACCAAAGCCATACGGGATGAGACGCTTTTTTACCAAATACCTGGCAGTTGCCGTGCTTGCGGCGGCTCTCTTCAGCGCGGGCCTGCAGGCGGAGCCGGTCATCGACTACCGCCACCGCTATATGAACATCAGGCTCTCGCTCAAGCTTTCTAAACTCGTTAAGATGGAGAAGATGATGCCCAGGAGCCTGCGGCGCGAGATAAGTGAAGACTACTACCTGCAAATCAGGAACGGCCTTGCCGAGGCCGACTCCGTACACGTGAAGGAGGCCGACGTCGCCATCGAGCGCTTCGACGACGGTATGCTCCGACTCTCGTTCACCTTCCCGAAGTTCTATATGGTCATACGCGACGTCACCTGGGACGACCTCGATGCGGCCTTCTGTACCTACTTTACCGAATGAAAGCCGTCAGCGCACTCGCTCTTTCCGCAGCCCTGCTTCTTGGGCTTGCTTCCTGCGCCCGCAAACCTGCCGGAGGCGGGGAGTCGGGAGATGAACTCCCCTCCAATCTGATAAGGGTGATGACCTTTAATATAATGCAGTCTTCCGGCGAGCCGGAGGGGCACGAATGGGCCTCGGTGCGCAAGGGCCCCTGCATCGCGATGTTCAAGGACGTCGCGCCCGACATCGTCTGCATACAGGAGGCCCGCAAGCTACAGTGCAGCGACCTTTACTCCGCCCTTCCGGAGTATTCGCAGATAAAGCATCCCCTCGACAATATCGAGAGCAACGGAGGCCAGCGTAACCTTATATTATATAAGAGCTCGAAATTCGAGCTCCTCTCGTGGGACAAGTTCTGGTTCAGCGAAGACGGCACGGCCTCCGGCCCGCGCTGGGGCGACGCCGCCACCACCCAGCGCCTTACCGTATTCGCGAGGCTGCGCCACAAGCCAACAGGCAGCGAGTTCTGGGTGTACGACGCGCACTTTTTCGACAAATGCAATTACGGGACTACTCCTCCCCACTGCGTAAGTATGTGCCTTGAAAGCATAGATGCTCAGGCCGGGCCTGACGGTACGGTGTTTCTCTGCGGCGGCTTCGGCCTGCGCCCGGGCGATGCGGTAATGAGGCCCCTTTTCAACTCGCTCGGCCACGCTGCAACTGAAGCCCCGGAGTCGGACGGCGCGCCGGCCGTTACCTACAACGCCCTAGGAGAAAATCAGGGAGCGGCGCTCGACCATATCTTTTTCCGGGGCTCCGAACCGCTTTCCTACAAAGTGGCCGACAGCCCGTCGGCTTACGGTACGCGCTGGATATCCGACCATTACCCCGTTTACGCAGATTTCCTTCTGTAGCCTTCCGGGCGCTTTTTGCCGCCTGTTGATAAATTGTGAAAAAACTTGCATAAGAATTTTTTTATTCTTATTTTTGCGCGTTAATTGGATTTTTGGAGCATGACGCGAGGGCGTCGTGCGGCCTGAAGTCCACATGGCAAGGTTACTAAACCCTAGAACGAAAATATTAATAATTAACTTTTATTTAATTAATTAATTTATGAAAAAATTCTTTAGAATGGCAATCGTGGGCGCACTCGCTTGTGCCTCACTTTTGTACAGTGGATGTACCAAAGACTTCTCCACTGACATCGCCGATCTGCAGACCCAGGTGAAGAACCTTACCACCCTGGTTGATAAGCTGCAGGGCGACATCGACGCCGGTGCAGTCGTCAAGGACGTCAGGGTTACCTCCGAAGGTATCGAGATCATCCTCTCCAACAACAAGACTTACCTCGTGAAGAACGGTAAGGACGGTGTTGACGGCAAGGACGGTGTCGACGGCAAGGATGGCGTTGACGGCAAGGATGGCGTTGACGGCAAGGATGGCGTTGACGGCAAAGACGGCGTCGACGGCAAGGATGGCCAGGATGGCAAAGACGGCAGCGTCGTAACCATCGGCGAGAACGGCAACTGGTTCATCGACGATACCGATACCGGCCTCGCAGCTCAGGGCCCTCAGGGCGAGAGCGGCAAGACCCCTTATATCGGCGAGAACGGCAACTGGTGGATCGACGATACCGACACCGGTGTTGCTGCCCAGGGCCCTCAGGGCGAGGATGGCAAGACTCCCTTCATCGGCGAGAACGGCAACTGGTGGATCGGCGAGACCGACCTCGGCGTTGCAGCACAGGGTCCTAAGGGCGAGAACGGTGCTTACTGGATGCCCGAGCAGCAGGAAGACGGCAGCTGGGCTTTCGTAGAGTACAAAGACGGCGAGGCTACCGGCAACACCGCCGAGTTCCCTGACTACCTGACGGCTATCTGGGACAAGGCTGGCCAGACCCTTACCTTCGCAAACGTATGGGATCCCGAGGCTGGTGAGTACACTACCTTCAGCTTCAATCTCGGTTACTATCTCCTCAGCGGCATCGAAATCATTCCCGATCTTTACTTCGAGGGCATCGAGGCTATCGACTACCTTTATATGAAGGCTGAGATTCTCGAGGTTGTCGAGTCCGAGCGCGGTGCAGAGTTCGAAGATGAGGAAGGCCTCGTTGCAGAGGTTGCAGCCGGTCAGGTTACCGACATCCAGAGCTATGAGAATGAGGAAGACCGTGAGGTTTCTTCCGAAGGCTCCATCGACGAGTTCTCCTGCTGGCTCAATCCTTCCAACTTCAAGGCTGAGACTGCCTCGTGGTATCTCACCGGTGGTGATTATTACAATATGACCCGTTCCTTCGGCTGGTCAGTAGAAATGCAGAACGTGTATCCCGAGTATAATTGGTTTACTAGCGCCTATAGCGTCAAGTTCCTTATCGAGAATCCTGACGATCTTACTCCCGTTGCGGGCAGGATGGTTTCCACCCTGCACCTTTACGCCACGGTTGATACCGATACTTACATTGATTCCGATATCGTGGCGATCGTTCCCCTCGCAGACTCTCTTGAGGCTCTCGCTTTCGTGAATAGTACTGAATCTGCTGACGAGTGCCCTGCATTCGGTGCCAACTGTCACCTCTTCCAGACCCTCGAGGAGGCTATCGAGAACGAGCCTTCCTTCACCTACAGCTACAAGGCCGGCGCACAGCGCATCGACGACAAGCTCTGCGTACACGTCTTCGATTATTCCGGAGCTCTGCATCAGCCCACCGACACTCCTGAATGGCTTTATCGTTACTCTCTTGCCTGGCTTACCGAGAACTTCCCCGGCTACAGCGTAAATTACGAGCTTATCGACTACACTCTCGACGGCAACGAGTATCTCGAGAGCAAGTATGCAAAGCTCGCTGTTTCCAACGACCTCGCTGGCAGCATGAACATCGTTCCCTGCTATGTTGACGCCAACGGCGACAGCGTTCCTTGCGGCGATGGCACCGCAGCCGGTTCTGCAGCTGCTGCAGGCCACAAGCCCGTTATCCTCGTCACCATTACCGACAGCAACGACAATGTCGTCCTCGGCGGTTTCTTCAAGGTTAAGTTCGAGGCTGTTATCGACTTCGACTTCGGCGACTTCGGCGAGCGTCCTTACCTCTGCTACGACGAGTCTTCTCTCGAGACTGCTGATCTTGATCTCGACGTTGTCCTGAACGAGGTCGGTATCGCCTACAAGGATTTCCGCACCAAGTTCGAGTGGTACGGCAATTCCAACGACGATAATGAACCCGTCGAAGGCGAAGGCGCAGGCGCAGGCGAAGTCATCAACGACGCTGACGCTGCTATCAGCACCTTCATCAAGGATGCCAACGGCAACTTCGTTGAGAGCGACCAGTTCGGCACCCTCGTATTCGAGAAGGGCGAGGCCGAAGACGGTTCCGAAGACAGCTTCACTCTCCAGCTCACCAAGGAGCAGATTGAGAATGTCATTGCTGCCGGCAACAATCAGACTCTCTACACCCTCTTCGAGATGGGTTCCACCAAGGTTTACATCGGCTTCCACTTCACTATTGCTGACAAGCCTGAGGTTGACTTCGGCGTCATCAATCCTTCCTACTGGTTCGACGATGTTACCAGCGAGCCCGAGACCGTTCGTATCAACGTCAAGGTTCCTAACAGGTGCATTGGCGACGGTGGTTCCGACGACGACGTTACCAACTACTTCAAGCCTCTCGATGACAACTTCGTAGGCAACAAGGTGGTTCTCACTCTCCAGGATAAGTTCAAAGAGACCTACGCTGACGTGATCCCCGCTACCGCCGTGTATCACTATGTGTTCGCAGACGAGCAGCCTACCATCAAGGGTGCAAAGGGTCTCTATACCCTCTATGTCAACGCTGATCGCGGCAACACCACTCTCTTCGCAGAGTATGTCGAGAACGGCAGTGAGGTTTCCATCAGCGATGCTATCGCTACCATCACTGAAATCGAAGGTGAGGAAGTTCTTACTTATCTTTGCGTCGACCTTGCAAAGCAGCTCCTCAACGAGTTTGCGTTCAACGAGGAAGAGCTTGCCAAGATGCTCTACTGCAATATCGAGATCGTTGCTACCTACGGTGGCGCCGACTGCCAGATTCCTTGCGGTTCCAAGGTGTTCTTCGCTCGCTTCCTGCGTCCTGTGACCATCGAGAAGAATCCCGATATGGAGCCTCTGAAGGATGCTATCCCTACCGGCGACAAGGTCGAACTTGGCAACATGTTCACCGCCTGGGATTGGCAGAACTATCAGATCTTCGAGGCTGACGAGGACGGCAACTTCGTAGAGTGCTGGTATGGCGACATCATCAACTGGTATCTCTACTACGGCTTCAACACGCTTACCATCGACGTTGACAACATCCTGACCGATCAGGATAGCAAGGCCGGTGAGGCTCCCAAGCTTCTCAGCGAGGTCAACGATAAGGCTGAGTGCTGGGTCGCCGAGAAGACCAACCCTATGACCGCTGTTGATCCTTCGGTTCCTATCGACGATATCGCAAACCTCAACAACTACGTGTTCGTTTACCTGAACAACCGTGGAGTAGTTAAGGACTTCCATCTGTATGTTCCTTTCACTGTCACCTACGCTTGGGGCGAATTCACCGAGCTTGTTGAAATCCAGGTTCTCAAGACTTACTAGTCTGTATATAACTCTTCATAAAAGTGCGCGCCAGCGAGCGCGCCCTTTTTTGATTTGATTTTTTTATGTATCCGCTTTTCCTCGCACTTGTTTGCAGTCTTGCCCTTTCCGCGCCCGACAGCGTCGTGGTTGATAACCCCGTACACAGGTTCGGCAAGGTTGACAAGGCAGGCCCTTCGGAGCTTAGCTGCACCTTCGTGCTGAAGAACCTTGCTTCTTCTGCCAGGACCATATCCTACGCAGTCCCTGGCTGCAGCTGTTCTTCCGTCAGCTGGGAGCCCTCGCAAATCAGTGCGGGAGGAGAAGCCGGAGTTACTGTAACATACCGGCGCGAGGCTTTCGCAGGACGCTTCGACAAGTCTGTTGCCGTATATTTCGAGGGCTTCGAAACCCCGATAAAGCTCCGTATAACCGGAGAGTACGTAGATTCCGAGGCATCTTTGAAGGCTGAGTTTCCTTTCCGCCTCGGGCCCTTTGGCTTCAAGACGCCTTATGTAAAAGACGGTCCTGTGTATCCCGGAGTTTCTCGCAGCGGGCATATCGAGGTGGCCAATCTTTCTTCAGAGCAAGTGGTTCCGCGCTTCGTTTCGCTTGACGGAAAACTCTCGGTATATCCTGATTTCAAGAAAGTTGCGCCCTTCTCACGCTTCAAGCTGCGATATAGCTTCCTTCCTGACTCCTTGGAATGGGGGCTCTGCAGGGTACCTGTTCTTGTATCCGCCGGAGAGGCAGTTTCTCCCGACACTTTGCTCTTCAGGGCCGCTACCGTGCCCGACTTCCGCACTATGCCCAAAGACGAGAAGGCTGCGGGGTCGTATTATAAGTTCGCCTCCACCGATATCCGTTTTGCCACTATACACGGCTCGCAGGCTGCCGAGGGCGAATTCCATTTTACCAATATTTCCGACTCGGAGCTGAAGATTCTTTCAGCCCGGGCCGACAGAGACGGAGCAAAAGTCACTTTTGACACTAGCGTCGCGCCCGGAGTCAGGTCATCCGTCCGGGTTAATGTCCCTTCGTCTTCGCTCACAGCGGGCGATAATGTCATTTCAGTTTTTCTTGTAACCGATTCTCCCCTCAAACCCTATATCGTTCTTACCCTGAGGGGCGTTAAGAATGAATAATAATATGAATCCAAATTATCAGTCGCCGCAGTCTTATGTGCTTGAGGAGCTTTGCTCCCGGGCTCTCTGCAACACCAGCCCTTACGGCCAGAACGAGAATTATCAGCAGGAGAACTTTAACTGGTAAACTTACAGCTATGAAAAAGAGTCTTTATATTTTTATGGCCCTGCCACTTCTGGCCCTTGCTGGATGTTCGCAGGAGACCACGCCCGACAGTATCCCGGTGTCGGGCAAATTCCGTGAGTTTACGGCCGGTTTCTCCGGAGCCGGGACGCGCACCCGCATCGCCTCCGAAGGCCTTGCCTGGCGCACCGGCGACCGTATCGCCTCCTTTACTTACGACGGGGGCCCGCTCAGCGAGCACGTCGTCCCCTCCTACTCGCTTTACACCAAGATTACCGTACCTTACAGCGAGGAAGACACTTTCATTACTTCGGTGTACGGCGCCTCGCTCCGCGAGGGCTCGCTGGTATCTGAACTCATCCTTGATGATGCCGTAATGGCCGAGCAGAGCGGACGCTTCGAAGACGCTCACGTGTGCGTCGCCCATAATCCCGACCTTGAACAGAAATTTCTGTCTTTCAAAAATATAACAAGCCTTATCAGTTTTCGTCTGAACCGCTCCGATTTCTGTTCCGCGGTTTTTACCGCCAACGGCGGAGAGCAGCTCTGCTCGAACGACGGAAGCGTGACTGTGGAGTTCCCCGAGACAACCGAAGTCCCAGTGGCGTACTTTACAGGCGAAGGCAGCTCTTCGATTACCGTCGCCCTTGACGGAAGCGGAATGTATTACATTGCTACCCTGCCCGTTACGCTTGCTGAAGGTTTTACCCTGGAGTTTTACGATGCCGCCGGAATCCTTGCGGGCAAGGTGTCAAGCTCCAATAAGCTGGAGCTCGGGCGCAATACTATTTGCAGGCTCAATTCACTTGACAACAGGGTCTCGGTCGCTCCCACTCCGCTTGACCTTGAGGGCACTGCAAACTGCTATATAGTGTCGGAACCGGGTTTTTACAGTTTCGACGCCACGGTGAAGGGCTGCGGCCCCGATGCCCTGGAGCCGGCTTTCGCCGGAGTTCTCTGGGAGACCAACGGTACAAACTACTCTCAAACCGTTGGAGAGGTCGTATCCGGCGTGAGCCTTGATGAAGACGGCCGCGTCAGCTTTACCGCAAACGGCGACGGCGACGCCGTAATCGCCGCTTATGATGCCGCCGGTACCATTATCTGGAGCTGGCATATCTGGATGTTCTCCGGCTTCGACCCGCTTTATTCATCTCATGTTTACTTTGGCAGCGGCTCGAGGGTGATGGACCGCAATCTCGGAGCTCTCTCCACCGTGAAGGGAGACAGGAAGACCTGCGGCCTTCAGTACCAGTGGGGAAGGAAAGACCCCTTCCCGGGATATTTCTGGTCGGCCACAGGCGGCGCCTGGCCTTCGGGCGTGACTACTTCGGCGGAGTGTACCGTGGACTATGCCATACAGAATCCCCGGACCTTCATTGCCGGTACCTCCAAGTCCAAATTCGACTGGCTCTACGCCAAACGCGACAATACCTTGTGGCAGGACGAGAAGACTATTTACGACCCCTGCCCCGCCGGCTGGCAGATTCCGCAAGCCACTCTCTGGTCGGATGCAGTGGGCCAGACCACAGTTATGATCAAGTTCTTCGACAGTGATAATCTGGGTGATGAATTTGCCGGTATCCTCGCAAATGCTTCGTCGGTATGGTATCCCGCTCCCGGAGAACGCCAGGCATCGAACGCCTCGGGCCAGGTAATGGATTATGGACGTTACGGCTTTTACTGGACAACCGGCACAAGCGGTAATTTCGTAATCAACGCCGCAGTGTTCTTTAACGACGAGTTCTATCCGTCCAAGAACAACAGCCGCTCTTACGGATGCAACGTCCGCTGCGTGGCTTCACCGGGAGTGGCTCCAGTGGCTCTGTCGAGTATCAGGTTCGACAGGAGTTCCCTCAGGCTCGAGACCGGCGACAGGAAGAGGCTCCTCGTGTCGTATTACCCCGAAAACGCCACGGACAAGAAGCTGCAGTGGAGCTCGGACGACGAGAACGTGGCCACGGTGAACGAATACGGCGTGGTAAGGGCATTGGCTCCCGGAAGCTGCACCGTTACTGCCAAGTCGGTCATGTACGGCTGCTCCGCCGGCTGCACCGTAACCGTAGTCGAACCGGAGACCCTGGACCCCACGGCGCCTGCGGAGCCTGGCGATTCCGGTAATCCGGATGAACAGGGCACCCCCGGAGAGTGATTTTTTTGGATATTTTGCCAAAAATCCGTATAATTGCGTGTTATTCTCGTAACGAGCAAAAATATTTGAAATAGTTATGAAAAAGTTTGTTTTAGTACTTGCATCCGCAGTTGCGTTCGCCGGTTCGGTGTTCGCACAGGATACGTTCTTCCCCGGCTTCCAGATGGCAGTTAAGGGCGGCGTGGCCGAGACCGTCGGCGAGACGAAGATTACCAATCTTCTTTCTCCCGCTGCTGCTCTCGATTTCGGCTACCAGTTCACTCCCGTGTTCTCGCTCCGCGCCGACCTCTCCGGCTGGCAGGGCAAGGGCTGGTATGTCAACCTCGGCGAGGGCTACAAGTTCAACTATGCACAGGTGGCCATCGATGCACAGTTCGACCTCTGCAACCTCTTTGCAGGTTACAAGACCCGCACCCTGAACCCCTACGTCTTCCTCGGTGTGGGTGGCAACGCCCGTTTCAACAACGGCGCCCAGCTTGCCAAGCTCCCTACCGACAATCTTTACTGGGACGGCACCAAGTTCAGCACCGTGGCCCGCGTGGGCGGCGGCGTTGACATTCGCCTGACCGACCTTCTCGCCCTCGAAATCGAGTTCGTCGAGAACGCCAATACCGACAAGTTCAACTCCAAGAAGGGCGACTTTATGGATCATCAGCTCGACCTTCTCGCCGGCCTGAAGTTCAACTTCGGACAGGCCAAGGGCAAGAAGGCTGCAGCCGCAGCCGCCGAGGCCGCAGCCGCTGCAGCCGCCGCTCAGGCAGCCGCCGCAGCCGCCCGTGCACAGCAGGAGCTTGACGAGGCTATCGCAGCTGCCCGGAAGGCTATCGACAACGCCAAGGCCGCCCTTGCAGCCAACGACTACGCTCCCGAGGATATCGCCGCCATCAACGACGCCATCAAGGCCGTGAAGGCCGCTATCGAGGCCAAGGACGTTGACGCCATCCGCAAGGCTACCGACGACCTGAACGCCGCCGTGGCCGCTGCTGACGCGAACCTCGCCGCCGCCAAGGCTGCCGCCGAGAAGGCCGCTGCCGAGAAGGCCGCCGCCGAGAAGGCCGCGTACGAGGCTGCACGCGCCAACGCTCTCGAAGAGGCTATGGCCGCTGCCAAGAACGGTAACAACAACGTCTATTACATCATCGGCAAGTACGATATCCGCGACTCCCAGCGCTACAAGATCAACCGCCTTATCAAGAAGCTCAAGGCTGATCCCGAGGCTACCGCCGTCATCGTCGGATTCGCTGACAAGTACACCGGCGAGCCCGAGGGCAACTGGGTGCTTTCCGAGAACCGCGCACAGGGCGTGGCCGAGGAAATCGTCGCCGCCGGCATCGACGCTTCCCGCGTGCAGGCCTTCTGGTTCGGCGACACCGAGCAGGTGTCCAAGATTGCAGAGCGCAACCGCGTCAGCGTGCTGCTCGCAAAATAATACAGGACGTAACGAATGTTAAAAGGTTGGTCCCGGCGACCAACCTTTTTTTGAGCGAATATGCAGGAAATAAGGAATATAGCCATCATTGCCCACGTAGATCACGGCAAGACTACGCTTGTTGACCGTATGATTTACCAGGCCAATCTCGTGCGTCAGCCCGAGAATCTCGGCCAGCTCATACTCGACAACAACGACCTCGAGCGCGAGCGCGGCATCACCATTCTCGCCAAGAACGTGTCGGTGATTTACAAGGGCGTCAAAATCAATATTATCGATACTCCCGGGCACAGCGACTTCGGCGGCGAGGTGGAGAGAGTGCTGAATATGGCCGACGGCGTGCTGCTGCTCGTGGATGCGTTCGAGGGCTGTATGCCCCAGACCCGCTTCGTGCTGCAGAAGGCAATCTCGATGGGCAAGAAGCCCATAGTCGTGATAAATAAGGTTGACAAGCCCAACTGCCGGCCCGACGAGGTGCAGGAGGAGGTCTTCGACCTTATGTTCAATCTCGACGCAAGCGAGGAGCAGCTCGATTTCGCTACGGTGTACGGTTCTGCAAAGCAGGGCTGGATGTCGCTCGACTGGCGCAATCCCACCGACAACATCACTCCGCTGCTGGATACCATCCTTGAGCAGATTCCCGCTCCGCAGGTGGTTGAGGGTACGCCGCAGATGCTGATTTCGTCGCTGGAGTATTCTCCCTACGTGGGGAGGATTGCCGTGGGCCGCATCACGAGGGGCGAGCTGCATGCCGGTGCCCAGATAAGCCTCTGCAAGCGCTACGACGTGGTGCAGAAGCAGAAAATCAAGCAGCTGATGGTGTTCGAGGGGCTCGGCAAGACCAACGTCGAGTCGGTTGGCTGCGGAGATATCTGCGCCGTCGTGGGTATCGAGGGTTTCGAAATCGGCGATACCATAGCCGACGCCGAGAACCCTGAGGCGCTCCCGCCCATCGCCATCGACGAGCCAACGATGAGTATGCTCTTCTCCATCAATAATTCCCCTTTCTTCGGGAAGGATGGCAAGTATGTGACTTCCAGGCATATAAAGGAGAGGCTGGAGAAGGAGCTCGAGAAGAATCTGGCGCTTCGGGTGAAGCCCGGCCTTACGGCGGATTCGTTCGTGGTGTACGGCAGGGGAGTGCTGCATCTGTCAGTGCTCATCGAAACTATGCGCCGCGAGGGCTTCGAGCTGCAGGTCGGCCAGCCCAAGGTGCTTGACAAGACCATTGGCGGGCAGCGCTGCGAGCCCGTGGAGGAGCTGAGCATAGAGGTGCCGGAGGCTTTCGTGGGGGCAGCAATCGAGATTTCTACCCGCCGCAAGGGGGCTCTGGTGCATATGGAGCCGCGTGGAGACCGTACCCTGCTGGAGTTCGAGATTCCGACGCGCGGTCTTATGGGCCTGCGTTCCAACCTGCTGACCGCCAGCCAGGGAGAGGCCGTGATTGCACACCGCTTCAAGGAGTATCAGCCTTACAAGGGCGAGATAGAGAGGCGCAATAACGGTTCGCTCGTGTCAATCGAGACCGGCGAGGCCATCGCTTACTCCATCAACAAGCTGCTCGACCGCGGGCGCTTCTTCGTGGAACCGGGCGAGGAGATTTACTGCGGCCAGGTTGTTGGCGAGCACACCCGCGAGCGCGACCTGAACATCAATATCTGCAAGACAAAGAAGCTCTCCAACGTGCGTGCGGCCGGCTCCGACGAAAAGATTATCCTGCCTCCGGCAATCAAGTTCTCGCTGGAAGAGGCTCTGGAGTATATTCAGGACGATGAATTCGTGGAAGTTACGCCCCATCATATGCGAATTCGCAAAATTTTGCTCGATCCGCTGATGCGCAAGCGAAATAGTGATAACGAATGATTGGTAATCCTTAAAATTTTTATTACCTTTGCAACCCTTTACTGTTAAACTGAGTGGCCTTGCTTCCGCCGGCGCGGAGCTGGAATGGACGGCGGGCCCTGCGTTCTTTGAAAGCTTCGGCAATCCGGATATCCTGGATGCGTGCGTGAAAGTGCGTGCCAGGGTGGTCCCGCACGGGCTCACGACGGATGTCGAATGCAGTATCGAGGGCAGCGTGACGGTCCCCTGCGACCGTTGCCTCGAAGCTCTGAAGCTGCCTGTCGAGACGGGCTTTTCAGAGGTTTACACCCCCGAGGGCGACGAGCTCGACCTGAGTCAGGACGTGTACGACTACGTATGCACCTCGCTTCCGCTCCAGCGCGTCCACGAAGAAGGCCAGTGCAATCAGGAAACGGTAAAGTATTTGAGTAATAATAATATTTAAAGAATAAAGAAATGGCACATCCGAAACACAAACTCTCGAAGCAGAGAAGAGACAAGAGGCGTACCCACGATTTCGCTCCGGTACCCACCCTCGCCAAATGCCCTAATTGCGGCGCCACGGTGATGTATCATCGCGTTTGCCCCGAGTGCGGCTATTACAGAGGTCGTCAGATTATCGTCAAGAGCGCCGAGTAAAGCGCTCCCGATGGCCTCATAGTTCAACGGATAGAACGGAAGTTTCCTAAACTTTAAATCGAGGTTCGATTCCTCGTGGGGCTACGAAAATGGTCGGCGGTTGCCGGCCATTTTCGATTAACGCCCCACGAGGAATCCGGCGCCATAGTCGCCGATTCTGCCACGTTACCCCTACCCAAACCCTCCCCTAGGGGGAGGGCTCCGCCGCAGAAGCGGCGGTGCGGTCCTGCTGGACCTGTCGGCCTCTGGCCTCCGAAAGTGGAAAATTCTTCGGAGTTTTCCACTTTTTTTTGTATCCTGCCGCCGGCGAAATCGCTTGCAAATAAGTACATTACGCAAAGGGCTCCATTTCCCGATAGGATTCAATGACCTTGAGCCTACACTGAAAGCAGGTTTCCAGCCCGCAATTTTGTTATACCCAGGTCGTATTCGGAGTTGGTACTTTATTATCTGCAGCGATTTGTTCCTACGAGATAGGAGTATAATAGGATGATAATCATGATCAAATGACAATCTCCATTCTGTAAAGATTAACATGAAGTGAAATAATAGCCATAAATGGTTGACAAATCACTTTATTTTATTAACCTTGTCAACCAAAAGAAGAAATACTACTTAATCCTCAATATGGAATACAATAAAGAAATATTTGGCCAGCGGCTAAAAAGCGCCAGGGAAATGAGAGGCCTTTCGATGGCCGACTTGTCCCAGGAACTTTCTGGTCTCGTTACCAGGCAGTCCATCTGCAAATATGAGGCTGGGAAAATGCTGCCAGACAGTGCAGTCCTCTTGCGATTAGCCCGTATTCTAGGCGTTAAACCAGACTACTTTTTTCGTCCTTTTTCTGTCGCTCTTTCCGGTATCGAGTTCCGGAAGAAGGCATCTATGTCTTCTAAGGCCTGCAAATCTGTTGAACAACAGGTCTTGGATAAAGTTGAACGTTATTTTGAAATTGAAGAAATCTGTGGGTTGCCCCATGTTTCTTCATTGGTGTCCGAGACTCACCCTATTCATTACGAAGATGATGTTAGGTCTCTTGTATCCATCATTAGGAAAGAATGGGGGCTTGGGGATTATGGAATCATTGATGTTATCGGTCTTTTAGAAAGCCGCGGTATCAAGGTCGTTGAAATCGACTGTCCGGAGTCTTTCGATGGCCTCAGTGGCATGGCGGGAAATGCCTTTGTAATCGTAATCAACAAAGCCTTCCAATCGGAACGCAAACGCTTTACCGCTCTTCATGAGCTTGGCCACTTTATAGATAATAAAAAGAAGGAAGCGCTCTGCCACCTTTTTGCCAGTGAATTCCTTATCCCGCAGAACTCTTTTATGGATTGTATTGGGGAGTTGGGAAAAAACCGTTTGAATATCAAGCATTTTGCTGATATCCAGCGCGCTTTTGGAATATCAATTGATGCGCTTATCCGGAAAGCCTATGATGCCGGTTTGATTTCAGCCAGCCGATATAAGTACTATTTCATCCAAAAGAATATAAACCCTCAATTAAAGGAATATGTTGAGCGGTCGAGGGCTGAAGATGAGCATCCTGAGCGCTTTGAATCCCTGGTTTATGATGCCTATTCCAAAGACATTATAAGCGTCTCCAAGGCTGCGTCATTGCTAAATACCTCCGTGGATCATATCCTTTCCACAGCTGTTGTTATGTAGAT
>JAFSVP010000041.1 GCA_017444905.1 Bacteroidales bacterium | reverse complement strand
GCGCTGACCAAAATGATTCACCTGATTCCAAATTTCCATTATGACGTCATCTATCTTCGCGACGATGCCGAATACCTGGATATCGGATGCGCCATCGTCATGGAGGCGCTTGACGCATTGGCGACATTCAGCGACTACCATTTCACGATGGAACAGACCTACCTGCTTGAGGAATTCTGCAAGCGGCATCCTGAAAGAATCCCTGATTTGAAGAGGTTCATCCAGGAGAAGCGCCTCGACATCGCGCCGGGAATGTTCGTCATGCCAGACATGAACCTCTGCGATGGCGAATCCCTCTGCCGGCAAGTCTTCCACGGGCACAGATTTCTCCACGACATCCTGGGGCTGGATGAGGAGGAGCTGCCCAGAAGCTGCTGGATTGCCGACTGTTGGGGACATCATGCACAGCTGCCGCAGATTCTCTCGCGCTGCAACCCCGCTCCCGGCATCGGGACGGCGGTGGTGCTGCCGGACGAGAATATGCTCATCCCCGTACTGAACACCATCCCTCAGCATATTTCCAAACTGAACGTCACGATGGGCTATCCCATCTCCGGCAGTCAGATGTGGGCCCTCATATCCGACCTCGGTGCCCTGCAGCTCCACCTCAGGCGCAGGCCCGACGGCTGGTATTTCTACCACAGGCAGGTGTGGGACCTTGCGTCCAATTCCATTATAAAGTCGGTTCTCTCGGAAGAGGGCAGGAAGGCTGTCGGGCGCGTGCGGAAAGATAAGAAGTATTACATCTCCGAAGCTGCACTGAAGGGCGATCCGGTGCTGGATGTGCTGTTCCGTGCCGTGGTCACAAGTCCCGAAGCCGACGCCTCCCAGGTGCGGAATCTGTGCTCCTGGATGCGGGACGTGCTGGTTACTGTGGCTCCGCGCCTCAGGAACATCCCCGGAATGGAGCTGGAACTCGACTTCGCGAAGGTGAGCTGCGAGGCTCTGGAAGACCTCGGCCGCTATGAAATGAGTCTTCGTCCGCAGTCGTTCCTGCGCCTCCTGGGGCAGACTCTCGGCGCAGCCACCGTCCCGTTCGAAGGCGAGCCGCTGGAGGGTATGCAGATTATGGGGCCTCTGGAACTCAGGGCGATGGACTTCGAGAACCTCGTCATCCTAAGCTGCAACGAGGGTGTGTTCCCGAGGCGCTCGGTAAGCGCTTCCTTCATCCCTCCCGAGCTTCGCAAGGGCTTCGGCCTGCCTACCAGCGAGTACCAGGATGCCGTGTGGGCCTATTATTTCTACAGGATGATTCAGCGCGCCTCCAAAGTCTGGATGGTTTACGACTCGCGAGCCGAAGGCCTGAAAGGCGGCGAGCCGAGCCGCTACCTCCGCCAGCTTGAGATGCATTTCGGGGTGAAAATCAATTATTTCGAGTCCCGTCCTGCGCTTGGCGGCGCTGCCTGCGACGAGTCCGTCCCCAAGACGGCGGAGCATATTGAAAAGCTGCATTCCGTCAATCTGTCGGCAAGCGCCGTGAAGACGTTCCTCGACTGCCCGGCCAAGTTCTTCTATTCTAAGGTTGAAGGCCTGGAGTCGGAAGACGAAATCGGCGAGTCGCTCGACGCCGGTAAGCTCGGTAACGTTCTCCATAAAACTATGGAGCAGCTTTATGCCAGGGGCTCGACCGTCAACGCCGGCTTCATCGAGTCGCTTCTTCGCGACAAGGTGCGGATTCGCGACACCGTGAACGGCTTTATCTGCGCCGAGCTCGGAACTTTCGACGTGGAGGGGCGCAACATAGTGCTCTCCGACGTTATCTGCAGCTATGTGGAGGCTATTCTGGAATCCGATCTTGCAAAGGTAGGAAAGGATGGGCCGTTCAAGGTGGAAGATACCGAGAAGAAGGTTAAAATGGCCATTTCCGGCTTTGATTTCGTGGGCTTTGTCGATCGCCTCGACCGTCTCCCGGACGGGGGGGGACTGAGGGTGGTCGATTACAAGACGGGGCGCGTCGATAAGGAGGACCTCGATTTCGGGAAGTCCATCGACGATATCCCGAAGATAGGTCTTCAGCTGTATCTCTACAAGCGTATGCTGGCGGGGTATGCCGCAGGAGCACCGGTTGAAGGCACCATCGTCAGGCCTGCTGGGCTCATGAGCGGAGAGGCGGTCATCTCTCTGGATATGAATGACATATACTGCCAGAGCATGGAAAAGGCTCTCGACAGGGCCCTTGCCGCCATAAGCAATACGGATTACGACTGGGAGCGTACCGCTGACGAGAAGAAATGTGAATACTGTGATTTCAGGGCAATCTGCGGAAGATGAAAATAATCAAGGCAAGCGCGGGTTCGGGCAAGACTTACACCCTCTCGCATACATATATGGACTTCCTGCTCGGCTCCGGCGACCCGCGGGCCTACAGGCACCTGCTGGCGGTTACTTTTACCAACAAGGCTACGGCCGAGATGAAGGAGCGCATCCTGCGCGACCTTTGCAAGCTCGCCGCCTCCGGCGAAAAGAACGCCGGACTGGCCAGGCACTACCTCGTGAGCATTCTTCATGACTACGGCGCTTTCGGGGTCAGCACCATCGACCGCTTCTTCCAGCAGGCCCTGCGTTCGTTCGCAAGGGAGCTGGGCCAGTTCTCCTCGTATCAGGTCGAGCTTGACAAGGATACTCTCGTGTCGGATGCAGTTGACGGCGTGCTCGACGGGCTGTCGGCGGATAATCCCGAGCTTGTAAACTGGCTCAGGTCCAATGCTTTCGAGCAGCTTCGCTCGAAGGGGTACTTTCGTCTCGACAGCGGCCTGCGGGAGCTTTGCGGCAGCATCAGGGGAGATGAGTACAGGGGGCTGGTCGAGAAGCTCGGCCTGGACGAGTCGTCGCTGTATTCCAAGAAGAGGCTTGAAAGCGTGAAGAAGCGCTGTATGAGCATCATCTCGTCTTTCGAGAAGGAGGCTGAGGCTCTCGGGCTGAAGGTCGAAAAGGGTAAGCATCTGAAATATCCGACTACTAAAAAGCAGCTGGAGGCTCCCGGAGTGGAGGAGCTGTTCGAAAAGAGTTTTACCGACTACGCCACCGCACTGATAGTTAAAGACAGCCTTTACGGCTTCGGCGTGGCGCGTGAGTTCCTGAAGGAGTACGATGCTCTTCTGAAGGAGCGTGGCGTAATGCCGCTCGACGAGTCCAACTCGCTGCTGAAGAAGATTATAGCGGGCTCCGACGTGCCCTTCGTATATGAGAAGACAGGCACCCGCTATACCCATTACCTGCTCGACGAGTTCCAGGATACCTCCCGTATGCAGTGGGACAATTTCCTTCCTCTCCTGCGCGATGCCGATGCTGCCGGCGACAATCTTATCGTAGGCGACGTCAAGCAGAGCATCTACCGCTGGCGCGATTCCGACTGGCGTCTGCTGGGCACGGAGGTGAAAAAAGAGTTCCCCGGAGCGAAGGAGAAGCCTCTTGACAACAACTGGCGCAGCGCCCGGACCATCGTCGAAAAGAATAATGAATTCTTCGAGTTTGCCGCAGGCAAGCTAGGCCTCGGCGAGATGTATTCAAATGTAAAACAGACGGTTCGCTCCGAAGACGGTCAGGCCGGGTTTGTGAAGCTTAGCTTTACCGATGAGCAGGAGGAGGCTGTAGTAAAGTCAGTTATGGATGCGGTTGCGGCGGGAGCGAGGCTCGGCGACATAGCCGTGCTCGTGCGCGGCAAGGCGGAGGGTGCCGCCATAGGCAAGGCCCTGCGCGAAGCCGGTATTGCCTTCGTGTCCGACGACACCCTTAATATAAAGAGTTCGGTGACGGTGCGCCGCCTCGTGTCGCTCCTCAGCTGGTACGACGATCCTTCGAATACGGTAGGGAGCTATCTTGCTGCCTCTATGGGTGTTACCTTTCCCGACAACTATCATTCGCTCGTCGATTTCTGCGAGTGCCTGCTTCGCGAACTCCGCTCTTTCGACCCCGATGCTTTCGACTCCGACGTGCTTTTCATCGGCGCGTTTATGGACAGGCTGCAGGAGTGGGTGGATGCCAACGGCAACAGGCTCAGGGACTTCATCGCCGAATGGAGGGAGACCAAGAATTGCTTCACCGGCACTCCCGCCACTTCCGGCGCGGTGCGCATAATGACCATCCACAAGTCCAAGGGGCTGGAGTTCCCTCACGTGATTTTCCCCTTCGCCGAGCAGGTGCAGCTCTTCAGGCCCTGTACCCGCTGGTGCGAGTTCAAGGGCGAGGGGACGGCTCTCGGCAGCGAGGCCTCCGGGCTTTATCCGGTGTATCTCAGCAGCTCCTCCGAGCATACTTATTTCTCCGATATCTATCTTGAGGAGAAGAAGTTGCAGGCTGTTGACAATATTAATCTTTTCTATGTGGCGATGACCCGTGCCACCGCAAGCCTTCACGTGATTGCAAAGCCTGTCTCGTCTCTTAAGCAGAAGGCTCTCAAGGCCGGCAAGGATGTATCCTGGTCTTATATGTCGGAGCTGCTTTATGCCTGGTGCGGCTGCAGCGACGCCATAACCTACGGCGAGCCCTACGACTTCTCGAAGATGAAACGTGAATCCTCTTCTTCGGCTATGGTCCTGCCTTCGGGCTACGAGTCCATCCCTCTGGGGCGGCGCCTCAGGGCCTCGCAGGACGCAAGCGACTATTTCGGTGAGGACGGTCTTACGGGCCCTGCCGCTTCGGGGCGCTTGAGGGGCATCGAGCTTCATAAGCTCCTTTCCGCCGTGAACTGCGCGGAAGATTTGCCCTCTTCGTTGGAAGGGGCTGACAGGCAGCTTCTTGAGGAACGCCTGAAGGCTCATCCCGACTGGTTTGGCCCCGGGGTCGAGGCCCGTAACGAGGCTACGGTGTTCGGGGCCGACGGCGCGTGTCTTCGTCCCGACAGGGTGGTGCATACTCCTGATGGAGGCATCATTGTGATAGATTACAAGTTTGGTGCGGAGAAGGATGATTATGTGTGGCAGGTTCGGCGCTATGCCGGTCTCTACCGCAAGATGGGTTATGCCGCTGTCCGTGGGTATGTATGGTATGTGCTTGAAGACAAAGTTGTTGAGGTATGAAGGAGTTTGAGATAAGCTGCCCGCTCACACGAGAGCCCAGGCAGAAAGAGATTGAAGCGCGTGCGGGAGGCCTGCGCTGGGTGCTGAAGAAGCGCTCGATTGATGCGAGGAAGGAACCCGTATGGCGCTATCAGTATGAGGCTTACGCTCCCGGAGAGGAGATTCCCGAATACCGTCCGCAGCCTTTCCGGGATGTGCATGATGCTACGCCGGTGCTCGTCGTGGGGGCCGGGCCCGCCGGTATGTTCGCTGCGTTGAAACTCTTGGAACTGGGCCTGAAGCCCGTTGTGCTCGAGCGGGGCAAGGACGTGCACGCGCGCAAGTTCGATATGGCCCGCCTTTCCCGCGAGGGGGTGGTGGACCCTGATTCCAATTACTGTTTCGGAGAGGGCGGCGCCGGCGCTTTTTCCGACGGAAAACTCTACACCCGCTCTTCCAAGAGGGGTGATATAAGGGAGGTCCTGCACCGTCTGGTGGAGTTCGGGGCGTCGAAAGATATTCTTATAGACGCTCATCCCCATATAGGCTCCGACAAACTGCCTTCCATAGTCGAGAAGATTCGCTTATGCGTAGTTTCGCACGGAGGGGAGTATCATTTCGGGGCGAAGGTTACGGGGCTTGAGAGGATTTCTGATTTCAGTGCTTGTGAATCGGCTGGTTCTCAGGGTGTTGCTGCTGATGGTGGGGCTCGGTGCTCCGGTAGCTTCGATGGCCTGCGCTGGAGGGCTCTGTGCGCCGACGGACGCAGTTTCGAGGCTGCGAGGGTGATTCTGGCTACCGGCCATTCCGCCCGCGACGTATATGAGATGCTGGATGCGGCGGGCGCCGGGCTTGAGGCCAAGGGTTTTGCTCTGGGCGTGAGGGTGGAGCATCCGCAGGAGAAGATTAATTTCCACCAGTATCACGGGCTCTGGAAGCCGGGTGTGCCCGCCGCCGAGTATTCTTTCGTGGAGCAGGTTGACGGCAGGGGAGTTTTCTCTTTCTGTATGTGCCCCGGAGGCATTCTCGTGCCTTCTTCCACTGAGGCTGGTACGGTCGTGCTCAACGGTATGTCCAATTCGGGCCGCAGCGGCAAGTTCGCCAACGCCGGCGTGGTGGTGCAGATTGAGCCCGAAGACGTTCCGGGCTCCGGGCCCTTCAGGCTGATGGATTTCCAGCACGGCGTGGAGAAGGCTATGTTCGACTGGTGCGAGCGCGAACGCATTGAGCATACGAAAGATACGCCCGCCAACCCGATGGCTGCTCCCGCTCAGCGCATGGAGGATTTCTGTCTCGGGCGTATCAGCAAGAAGATGCCGCCGACTTCCTATTTTCCTGGCGTTGTGAGCGCTCCTTTGCACGAACTTCTGCCTTCCATCGTGGCCGAGCGCCTGCGCAAGGCTTTCCCGCGTGTAAAGATGAAGGGTTATTATACCAATGCGGCGCTGCTTCTGGGCGTGGAGTCGAGGACGTCTTCGCCGGTGCGCATTCCGCGTGACCCTGATTCGCTTGAGTGCCCTGCTCTTCCGGGCGTGTATCCCTGCGGCGAGGGCGCCGGCTACTCCGGCGGCATAGTGTCGAGTGCCATTGACGGCATCCGCTGCGCCCTCGCCGCCGCCGGAACCCTCGTGCAGGCATAATCGCGAGGTTTGCCGAGCCTTCCTGCCTCAAGCGGTACTGAATCCGGAGTCCGATGATTTCCGCCGGGCGCAGGATACGCGGACAGGACTGACGGTGATTAGCGAAAACCTTACTTACTCCGCCAAAGATGTGGCGGAGTAAGCGTGTTTTAGGCCTTTTTCTTTCTTACTCCACCATCGCTTTGGCGGAGTAAGCGAGGCTACCCAGCGTGTTTGGACCTCAGATAATAATGAATAGAGAATCAGACAGCTGCCGCCGGGGCGCATCAGGGATAAAGTCGGACTGCCCGAGGGATGAAGTATAAGCACCCGCGCTTGTAGCGGGTATTCTAAGACTTTTGCAAGTCTTTTTTGAAAAAAGTGAAGCAAAGGTTTTCCCTTCGATTCTGCGGTGTGTTTGTGGATATTTATTGCGCTCATAGGGGCGTCCCGCCCCTGGCCTCAACCTACTGAGGCCCAGAAAGAGAAGATAAGCCAAACGGGGCAGGCTATTTTTGATGCTCGGGCGCTTTACCCTGAGAGCAGTTTAGCAGACTTGTACAATGAATTGGCGATGCCTATTTGATTATGTCACCCGGCATTAGAACATCAATCTCTCAATTGGTTTTTGTGTAAATATGTATCAGGCACTTGAGGCCGTTGTGCTGTGCTTTATTTGTCGTTGTAATGTCCCCAGGAAGAAAGGACATATACTTTAACAACGGCATCCTGGATTTCGTAGGTCATAAGGCTTCAAGGAAAGCGTCCAGCTCATCTTGCGTTTTTACGGCGGTGTATTTGCCTTCGTCTATCTGGCGTCGGGCCTCATCTACCCTGCGGAAGAACTCGTCCTTACTCATAAGAGTGTCGTCTTCCGTCAAAGGGGTAATCTTGAAAGAGCCGAGACTTCGGGTCTTCAGGATAATACCGTGCCCCTTGGCGGCCATCCCCAGATATTTGCTCTGGTTGGAACGGAAATCTCTGGTGCTTATTACTTCCATAATACAATAATCTGTTGTTGCCGCAAATATAATAACAATATGTTTGGTAACCAAATAGGATACCAAACTTTCCCGGTCGCTCAAAGGCCTTGACGGTCTGGCCCTTTTTGTTGACTCTTGACTGTTTTTGGGGTACATGTGTCAGGGACTGATAAGCGCCTCATTTACATCTTCATAAGGGATACCGGTTATGCGGCTTATCTGATGTGCGTCGGCTCCAAAGCGACGCCGCAGCTGTTTGATGGCTTCCGTCATTTCTTCGGGGGATAAGTCGCCGGGAGCGCCTTTCCCGAACAGGGATACGCACAAGTCGTTAAGACCATCCGCCAGGACCTGGTCTCTGAAAACCGGTCCGGAGGATTCCTGAATCTTTCTGGCTTTGGACGACGAATTAAGGAAATAGTTATACCGGGCAGGATTTCTGAATAATCGTTCAACAGCTCTGATTTGAATGTAAGAGTCTGGAAGAATGTAATTATCGCAGCTCAGCAGCCATTCATCGGGGATAAGTAATTTGCTTCTGATTCTCTCCGCTCTCTTTTTTGCAGACAATGAACCGACTGGGATGCCCTGCTGCCTGTTGTCATTGAAGTAGCAGGAGCCGCTTCCCCATCTGTAGCCTGAGGGCGCTGCGCATATCCTTGCGGCTACGGGATTCATTACGATGTATGCTATCACTCTTTCGACGGATTCTTTGGCGGGCGGAATACTTTGGATATCTACGCCATTGCTTCTGAAAAAGCGTTCTGTCCCGTACTTCCTGTGACAGTAGGAGCCAAATAGTCGTTTAAACTGTATTATGAATGTGTTGACATCTTCTTTGCGGCCGCATTCGATGAGAAAGTGTACGTGGTTGGACATCAAGACGAAAGCAAGCACTGCCAGATTGGTTGAAGCGACTGTCACTGCTACGTAATTCATTCCTGCCCTGAAGTCATCGTCATCCCTGAACCAGATTTTGGTTTCGAGATGGTCTGTTGTCAAGAAATAAAGCATCGGTTTCAAAGTTTAAGTTCTTCTGCAAACATAATCAAGATTTGGTTGAAACGCAAATTGGGCTATGTTTATGGGAGGATCGGGCGGCACGGACCTCTCCTGCTCCGCCAAAGAAGTGGCGGAGCAGGAGAGAAAAAGGCCAAAAACGCGCCTGCTCCGCCATATCGATGGCGGAGCAGGATACTCTCAGAGTGTAGGCTCCGTAAGGCAGTCGAACAAGGTTTGACATTTTGCAAAATATGCGTACCTTCGCACACAAGCCCGAGGAACTCGGCCCGCGCTTCGACCCAATCTTCGAAGCCAGCCGCCAGAGTCCGATAAGCGACACCGAACAGCAACAATACATCCGCTCAATGGTCGAAGACAAGAACCGTTCATACCTCACCGACGAAGACCGCAGGGAAATCGCCGGGGAGTTCTATGCCAAAGGCATCGAGAAAGGATTCGAAAAAGGAAGGGAGGAGGGTATTGAACAAGGCATAGAGCAAGGTATCGCACAGGGCATCGAGCAAGGGAAACTGTCCATTGCCCGCAAGATGCTGGAAGCCGGCATGTCGAAAGCGGACGTGGCGGAGCTTACAGGCTTAGACCAGAAGCAGTTGGAGTCAATCTAAACGGTTTTTCTCCAGTACCCGGAGGACATGAGGTAATCTCCCGTCCTGACTCTTCGAAGTATTTTGCGCTACCGCAGCAAAGGATTCTTTGCGACAGTGGCGATGAAGTCCTTGAGATAGAAGGGCTCGAAGTAGGCAGTGTCGCGGAAGGCTCCGGCGCTGAACGCCTCAAGGGCCGGTTTCAGCATCGAGGCGGCCTCGGGGTATTCCTGGCGGAACACGGCGTTTCCGCCAACCGCCGCATCGCCGCACCCGTCCGCACCGCAGATCACGGGCTCGCACTTCGCGGCACCGTCGCCGATGAAGAGCACGCGCCCTTCAGACAGCTCGCGGCTGAAACTGCTCTCGCTCACAACCGTCGGAGCCACCTCGCCGAGCCTCTTTCCGGAGGCGTCACAGGGCGCGGTGTAAACCTCCATACGCCTTGCATCTATCATCGGAAAAATGTATCTGCACCCTTCCGGAAGCCCTTTTTCAAGCGCCTGAGCCACGAGCACGTCCAGCGTGCCGACCGCAAGCAGCGGAATCCCGGCGCCGAAGCAAAGCCCCTTGGCGGTGGAAGAACCTACCCTAAGGCCCGTGTAAGAACCGGGCCCCATACTGAGGCACACGGCGTCGCAGTCCGACACCTTAAGCCCCCTCTCCTCAAGCATCTGCTGAATGAACGGAGCCGTCATAGATGCGTGTGCGCGCGGACTGTCCGACACACGCGTTGAAACGATATTCTCACCTTCGCACAGAGCAGTTGAGCACAGTGCGGTTGAAGTTTCAATAAGGATTATACGGGGGTGCACTTCGATACGAATATATTTTTCAGCATCGGCAACACATTACAGGCGAAGTCGCGCAGCGAATTGTAAACTACTGATTCCGAGGCTTCTGCGGGCATTTTGAATACTCCGGCACCGGCAAGACCCTCGGCAAGCGAGATGATAAGCCCGAGCAGCAGGGCGGTCACCACCACCGAGAACAGCACGCCGGCCAGCCTGTTGAGCCACCCGAGCGAGGCGGCGCTAACGAGCTTCGTCACGAGCTTTGCCGCAAGAGAAAGAAGCAGCGCGCAGACAATGAAAACGAGGGCGTAGCAGACTATCTTTGCCGGAGTCTCGCCCCAGTCGAGATGAGCCGTCACCCACTCGCTGGCGGGCCCGGAGAACCGGCCAGCCACTATTGCCGATATGAACAGGGATGCAAGCGACACCAACTGGATTACGAATCCCTTTGCAAATCCGAGAATTATGCCGGGAATGAAAATCAGCAGAAGTATTATGTCGAGCGTTCCCATATTATAAAAAATCGGCGGAAAATGATTATCTTTGCGGATGCAAAAGTAGCGAAAAATTATGACTTTCAAAGAATACAAGGGCCTCGACCTTGTGGCCGCAGGCAACGAGATACTGGAAAGGTGGAAGGAGCGCGACGCCTTCAGGCGGGCTCTGGAGCTGCGTGAGGGCGCTCCCGAGTTCATCTTCTTCGAAGGCCCGCCCAGCGCCAACGGTATGCCCGGCATCCATCACGTGATGGCCAGGAGCATCAAGGACGCCGTGTGCCGCTACAAGACCCAGAGCGGGTTCAAGGTGCGCCGCCGCGCCGGCTGGGACACCCACGGACTGCCCGTGGAGCTCGGAGTGGAGAAGAAGCTCGGCATCACCAAAGAAGACATCGGCTCCAAAATCAGCGTCGCCGACTACAACCGCACCTGCCGCGAGGAGGTGATGAAATACACGGCCGAATGGCGCAACCTCACCGAGCGCATCGGCTACTGGGTTGATATGGACGACCCTTACATCACCTACGACAACCGCTATATCGAGACTCTCTGGTGGCTCCTCAAAGACATTTACGACAAGGGCCTCCTGTACAAGGGCAAGTCCATCCAGCCCTACAGTCCCGCCGCCGGCACTGGCCTCAGCACGCACGAGCTCAACCAGCCCGGCTGCTACCGCGACGTCAAGGATACCACCTGCTGCGTGCAGTTCGAGCTTGAGGACGAGCCGGGCGTATTCATGCTGGCCT
>JAFSVP010000040.1 GCA_017444905.1 Bacteroidales bacterium | reverse complement strand
GATTGCGGAGCACGCGCAGGAATATCCTTTCGAGTTCCGCTTTGCCGTGGAGACCGAGCCTCTCGGGACCGGCGGCGCCATAAAGCTGGCCGCATCGCTGGTTCGCGGCTCCGAGGTGGTGATTATCAACGGGGATACATATTTCGACGTGGACCTGAATGCATTGGAAGCTTCGCGGCGCAGTACCGGAGCCTCCATCACGATTGCGCTCAAGAAAATGTATGACTTCGACCGCTACGGCAGTGTGGAGATTGCTCCGGACGGTACCATCGTGGCTTTCCGCGAAAAGGTGCATCGCAGCGAGGGCCTCATCAACGGCGGCGTAAGCATCCTCGACCTTTCTTCAGACCTGCTTGCCGGCACTCCTGAAAAGTTCTCCTTCGAGAAGGAGGTGATGGAACCCCAGTGCAGGCTGGGAAAGCTCTACGGCCTTGAGCAGAAGGGATACTTCATAGATATAGGTATCCCCGAAGACTATGCCCGGGCAAATGCAAACCCCGATGAGCTCCTTGCTTGAGATACTGCGCAGCCTGCCCTCCGGGCGGTACGACACCCTGCTGCTTGACCGCGACGGAGTGATAAACCGCCTCCGGCCGGGGGATTATGTAAAGTGCTGGAGCGAGTTCGAGTGGCTCCCCGGCGTGAAGGAAGCCCTCGCGCTTGCTTCCGGTATGTTCAGACTCATTCTTGTCGTCACTAACCAGAGGGGAGTGGGCAGAGGGTTGATGACAAGGGAGGCGCTCGATGCCGTCCATTCCGCGATGTGCTCCGAAATCGAAGCCTCCGGAGGCCGTATAGACGGGATTTACGTGTGCACCGACGTTTCGGAATCGTCGCCCCGCCGCAAGCCCGCCCGCGGTATGTTCGACGAAATACTTGCCGACCACCCTTCTGTGGAGCCTTCGCGCACCCTTATGATAGGCGACAGCCCGAGCGACATGGAGTTCGCCTCCAACTGCGGCCTGGACGGTATAAGATTATGACCGTGTAAGTTTGTAAAGTTTTTTTGTTAATTTTGCGCTATGCTTGAAGATTTGAAATCAGCTTTCGAAAAGCTTGTCTCGCTTTATGAGAAGCAGAAGGAGCGCGCCGACTCGCTGGAAGCGGAACTGGCCGCGAGCCGCGAGGAGCTCCGCGCCTGCCGTGAGAGGCTTTCCGAGCTCGACGGACAAATTGACGACATGAAACTTATGTTCGCCTTCTCCGGCGCCGGCGACCCGGCCCTTGCCAAAGAACGCATCGGCAAGCTGGTCAAGGAGATAGACCGTTGCATCAAATTGCTTGAAAAATAATGGCCCAGAATATAAAGCTCAAGATACTCGGCACTGAATACCCTATGGCCGTAACGTCGGAGGAAATGGAGTACGCCATGCGTACCGCCGCCGACGAAATAAACAAAAAATACGATACTTACGATTCAAAATATCCCGGGAAGCCGCAGCTCGACAAGCTGGTGCTGGTGACTCTCAACGAAACCGTCAACCGCATTGCCTGCCAGATGAAGATGGAGGCTCTCGGCGCTGAAGCCTCTTCCCTGAAGGATGAAATCGAGTCTTATCTAAAAGCCGTCGCGCCCCAGGTCTGAAAACAACATGTTCTACGGAACCGGGTATTCTCGGGCCGGTGAAGGCAGGCCCGCTTGGACGGGAAGCCCGAAACGGTGCGGAGCCCAAATCTTGTCATCAGGATTTTTCTGAATCTCGGCGGACGGCTTTTTCTTTTTTTTGATTAAATTCGCAAATTATTTTTCAGTTTACTCAACTTATGACGATATTGTTTTACATACTCGCCGCCGTGCTGGGTGCAGTCCTTGCGCTCGCGGCGTACATACTCATTACACGCTCCAATGCGAAGGGCCGTGCATCGGCCATAATCCAGAAGGCTGAACTTGAGGCCGAAAACATCAAGCAGCAGAAGATTCTCCAGGCAAAGGAGAAGTATCTTCAGCTCAAGAGCGAGCACGACCAGAAGGTAAGCCAGCGCAATAACGAGCTTCGCGAGCGCGAGAATGGTATCAAGTCGCGCGAGGGCCAGCTGAACCAGCAGGCCGCCGAGCTTAACAAGCGCCAGCACGACCTCGACTCCCAGCGTGGTCAGGTCAATGCCCAGAAGGCTGTTCTGGAGTCACGCATGGAGGAGTACGAGCAGCTCAAGTCGCAGGCGAACAAGCAGCTTGAAACCATCGCCGGCATGAGCGCCCAGGACGCCAAGAATATGCTTGTCGAGAATATGAAGGCCGAGGCCCGCACCGAGGCGCAGGCTTATATCAACGAGATTCTCGACGAGGCCCGCCTGAATGCCGCCAAGGAGGCCAAGCGCATAGTTATCAATACTATCCAGCGTACCGCCACCGAAACTACCATCGAGAACGCCGTGACTTCGTTCCCCATCGAGAACGACGACGTCAAGGGCCGCATCATCGGTCGCGAGGGCCGCAATATCCGTGCTCTCGAGTCTGCCGCCGGCGTTGAAATCGTTGTTGACGATACTCCCGACGCCATCCTTATCAGCGCCTTCGACCCTGTTCGCCGCGAGGTAGCGCGCCTGTCGCTGCACCAGCTGGTCATCGACGGCCGTATCCATCCCGCCCGTATCGAGGAGGTGGTAGCCAAGGTTAGCAGGCAGCTCGACGAGGAGATTCTCGAGACCGGCAAGCGCACCTGCATCGACCTGGGTATCCACGGCCTCAATATAGAGCTCGTGAAGCTCATCGGAAGGATGAAGTACCGCAGCTCCTACGGCCAGAATCTGCTTCAGCACTCGCGCGAGGTTGCGAATATCTGCGCCATCATGGCAGCCGAGCTGGGCCTGAATCCCAAGCTTGCGAAGAGGGCCGGCCTGCTGCATGATATCGGCAAGGTGTCGGGTGACGATCCCGAGCTCCCGCACGCCCTTCTGGGTGCCAAGCTCGCCGAGCAGTACAAGGAGCGTCCCGAGGTCTGCAATTGTATCGGCGCCCACCACGAGGAGATGGAGATGACTACCATTTATGCGCCTCTGGTGCTCGTGGGCGATGCCATCTCAGGTGCACGTCCGGGTGCCCGCCGTGAGGTTATCGAGTCTTATATCAAGCGTCTGCGCGGTATGGAAGACCTTGCGGCATCTTATCCCGGTGTTACCAAGTCCTACGCCATCCAGGCCGGCCGCGAGCTGCGCGTGATTGTCGGGGCCGACGAGGTCAGCGACGACCAGGCCGCCCGCCTCTCCACCGACATTGCCCAGCGCATCCAGGACGAGATGACGTATCCCGGCCAGGTGAAGATTACGGTTATCCGCGAGACGCGCAGCGTCGCTATTGCAAAATAATTTTGCAATAGCGACGCTGCACCTATTAGCACCCTGCACCCTCAAGGGACGGGGGACGTTTCCCCCGGGACTCCCTTGGTCGCTGCGCTCCGGAAAGTTTAAAGCTCTCCTACCCCGCCCAAAGGTGGGTGGCCTAAGCGAGCCAGCAGTGCTTTTGATATGATTTCTTGAGCGTTGCCGGGCGCTGTGTTCTAGTATCCTTTAGCATTCTATGTTGCTGAGTCTGCTTTATGTATTGGTTGCAGGGGTGGCCCTGCCGGTCGGGGGCATACAGATGCAGTATCTGTGGCGCAACCAGCTGGGCGACGTATATAGTCTCGGTCTCGGGAGCGCAGCCTGCCTCGGGGCGGCTGCAGCCACTATGACAGGCTGGTGCTCGCTCACGGTCGGAAGTTTCATCTGCACGCTGGCCTGTACGCTGGTGTGCTTTTTCGTTACACTGAGGCTCAATACTCAGGGGCTCATTACCTTCGGAATACTCTTCGGCACCTTCATCGGATCGCTCGGCACCATAGTCGTCACCAATGCACCTAACGGCGAACTCCTCAAACAGTATTACCTCTGGGGCGCGGCGAACTTCAGGCTGGAAGGCGTCACGGCGGGCGACATAGTATTCTCACTCGGCCTTTTTGCCGCAGGCCTCGCGGCGGCCCTTGCCGACAGCGGCCGCCTCACCGCCCATTTTAACGGAAAGATTGAGCTCGGGCGCCTGCACAAGGCCCTCAGCCTCATAGCTATAATGTTCCTCGTAACCAGTGCCGTAAGCATCTGCGGCCCCATAGGCTTCATCTCGCTCGGCGTGCCGAATCTCAGCCGCATCCTATTCAAGAGTACCGACATCAGGGTACATTATGCTGCAGGCTCGGTAAT
>JAFSVP010000039.1 GCA_017444905.1 Bacteroidales bacterium | reverse complement strand
GCGGAAAGGCAGTTCGTACTTTGCCCTGAAGCCGGAGTGAGACTTGGAGCTGTCTTTGCTCACGCCCACGACGTTGTAGCCGGCGGCAGAGAGCTCGGCGTAGTTGTCACGGAACGAGCAGGCCTCGGCAGTGCATCCGGAGGTGTTGTCCTTGTGGTAGAAATAGATGACGGTCTTTTTTCCGTTGCCGATGAAATCCTCCGACTTCACCATATTGCCGTCCTGGTCCATTACTTCAAATGACGGCATTTTGTCACCGATTTTCAGCATATTGTATATTCTATCTGATTTCTTTTCCGAAAGGGAAGACTGAGGCCAGAGCCAATCTGAAATGCAGCAGGCCGAAGGGAATACCCACTATGGTCACGCAGAAAAGCAGGCCGCACACCAGATGAATGGCGGCTATCTCCCACCAGCCGAGAAGTATCCACAAGAGGTTCATCATTATCGAGAGGCACCCCGGCTCGCCCGGCCCGTTCACGAGGTCGTGCCCGAAGGGCCAGAGGGAGTAAGTACCCAGCTTGAAGAGCTGCACCCCGAAGGGTATGCCTATGATGGTAATGCACATCAGAAGCCCTACCATATAATATATGGCGGCTATGATGATGCCTCCGAAAATGAGCCAGAGAAGATTGCCTATTGAATTCACTGTTGACGGATTTGATTGTAAATATAAGGAAATTTCCGTAGTTTTACGAATCAATACACGCAGTATGAAAAAGTTATTCTTTACACTGGCAGTCACGGCGGCCCTTGCGGCGGCGGCAGGCTGCGGCGAAACCAAAACACAGGACGAAATGGAGAATCCCGTTATTGAAAGCATTATGGCACGCCGTTCCATCAGGCATTATACCGACGAGGCGGTGCCGCGCGAAGTGCTGCAGAAGATTGCAGAATGCGGCGTCAACGCCCCCAATGCAATGAACAAGCAGGCCTGGGAGCTGAGAATCATCGACAACGCCGAATACTTCAACGGTGTTACCGCCATCATGAAGGAGGCTATGCCTTTCTTCGTTAAAGATGATGACCCTAAGTTCCGCAACGGCTTCCGCAACGCAAGCGCAGCCATTGCCGTTGCCTGCCCTGACGACGAGTCGGGAATGAGCCTCATAAATGTCGGCCTTCTCTGCGAGAACATTTGCCTCTCCGCCCAGTCGCTCGGCCTCGGCTCGGTAGTCCTCGGCGGCCCCGCTATGTTGCTGAACACCAACCCGGCCGCAAAGCCTTATCTTGACAGGCTGAATTTCAGCGAGGGCTACAAGCTCCGCATCATCGTAGGTCTGGGATATCCCGACGAAGCTCCCGACGCCAAACCCCGCGACCTCGGCAAGATTCAGTTCATATACTGAGTCTAAGCGCCTGCCGTGTGCGCTCCTGAGTGCGCGACACCGAATTATCAATTGTCATCCCTGTGTCATACGTCCCAAGATATTGGAGGTTAGGATCAAATACGGCCGTTTTTGTTCCTAACGTCCGAGTTTTAGGGACGTTAGGAACATAGGATAATTATACGGGAAGGCGAGCAGAGCGAGGCTTCATTTCCAAGCCTGTCTGCGTATCCAGCGCCCCGGAGCGCCGGGCGCTACAACTCTTTCAGGACATTCTCCATCCGGATGCCGCGCGAGCCCTTGATGAGGACGGTGCGGCCATGCCACTTTTCGGAAGAGAGGAACGAAGCCAGAGCTTCTGAAGTGTCGAAGCATGTGAAGCTACTGAATCCGGTAGCTTTCACTGCTTTGGAAAACTCTTCACCGACCAGGAAGGCGGGCAGTCCGAGCTCCTGAAGGCGCACAAGAATCTTCTCGTGCTCTCCCTGCGACTCGGCACCAAGCTCACGCATATCGCCAAGCAGTGCGACCTTGTCCCCCGCCGTCAGCCGTGCGAAATTATCAATCGCCGCCATCATCGACGAAGGGTTGGCGTTGTAAGCATCCACCACGAGGGTGTTGCGACCCGTCTGCACCAGCTGCGAGCGCTTATTGGAAGGCTCGTACTCAGCAATGGCCTTTAGGGCAGCCTGGCGCGGCACCCCAAACCTGTCGCCCACCGCAATGGCCGCCAGCACATTGGCGGCATTGTACGCACCCACGAGCCTGGTCTTCACCACGGCTCCGTCGAGCCTGAGCCCCAGATACGGACCGTCATC
>JAFSVP010000038.1 GCA_017444905.1 Bacteroidales bacterium | reverse complement strand
TTGTTGAGATTGAACTTTACGGGGAAAAGATGGCCGTCGGATTCGAACACATAATTGACGCCACTGAGGTTCTCCAATTCATGTTTCCAGCCCAGCGGACCGATCGTTATGCAAAGCGTCTCCTCGTCCTCGAGCGTTATCACCGCCTTGCCGAGGGTGGAATTCTCATAACTTCCGACCACCTGACGGGGCTCCAGCGGCTCTTCGAATTTGGATTCTTCGGCTGAAGCGAGCGACTTGCTCTTTCGCTCCTGCTCCGCCTTGACGAAGGCGTCGTACTCCCGGGCGCTGTAGTCGGTGTCGGGATAACCCTCGTAAAGGTCGATTATACGGCGCATTACGGCCCTTCTGAATCCGGCGCCGCCGTCGCTGTTGTTCGACACCATAAAGCCAAGCTTGAGCTCCGGAATCCACCCGCAAATGGCCGTATGGCCGTAACTCGATCCGGTATGCCAATAGAGTTTGCCCTTGGCGCTCTGTTCCACGTACCATCCGTAACCGTAAAGGGTCAGGGATTCCTCGGTCTGTCTGGCAATGCCTATACCCTTGTGGATTTCATCCATCTGCTTCTTCGAAAGGATACGGCGTCCGGCAAAGGTGCCGTCGCCCATCTGGAACTGGAGCCACTTGGTCATGTCGCAGACGTTCGAAACAATGGCGCCGGCCGCGCTGATCTCGGTCAGGCGGTGGAGGGGCTGATGCTCATACGGGATTGCCTCAACCTCTATCTTGCCGAGAGTAATCTCAGCGGTATGCGACTGCGCCCTGTTCTCGGAGGCCATAAGCCCGCTGCCGCCCATTGAGGTCTCGCTCATTCCCAGGGGAACCAGGATCCTGGAGCGGATATTCTCCTCCCAGCTCTTGCCGGTAAGTTTCTCCACCAGCAGGGCCGAAATCGAATAGAACATGGTGTTGTACCGGAAAACGCACCTGAAAGAGTAGGCCGGCTCGATCTGCGCGATGAGCTTCAGCATATCCTGGCGGGAGAAGCCCAGGTTGGCGAAATTGGTTCCCGCCTGGCCCGGAAGGCCCGACCAGTGGCAGAAGAGGTCCTTCACCGTGAAGTTTTCGGTCGCGAACTTATCCTTGAGCTTGAATCCGGGCAGAAGATCCTTGACCTTGTCGTTCCACTTGAGCTTGCCCTCGTCAACAAGCTGGGCCACGATTACCGGAGTGAAAGCCTTCGAAACAGAACCTATCTTGAAACACGTATGCTCGTTCACAAGGGCCGAAGGGTCGGTGATATCCTTCACGCCGAAGCCCTTGGCATATACCACCTGGTTGTCCTTTATGATGGAAATCGCCGTTCCGGGAATATTCCAGAGTTGCATTCCGTCCTCGATATATGCCTCGATATCGGCCAGGATATCGGCTTCGGTAGCGTCGTGCGGATTGTAAACCTGGGCCTTGAGCGACAGGCAGGCCGTCAGCACGGCAAAAACGAATGTCAGTAAACGCTTCATCTTCTATTGTGTTTTTGTCCAGGGTCCGAGTTTTTCACCGTTGCCCCAGTTTATTTCAAATTCTCCGGACGAAGTCCCCGTGGGGAGACGGAATATCACCGGATAGGTATGCCCGTCGGAGGTGAACCTGTAGCGGTTTCCATCGACATGGAAAAGACGGTGCTTCCACCCCTTTGAGCCCACTTTGATATACAGATTACCCTTCTCGAGCGATACCGTCGCATCCCCGAAGGGAGCCTCTTTCGTATAGCGGCCCGCTATGGCGGAGGCTGCCGGAACCGTCTTGGTGTAGGGTATCGTGAGGCCCGAAGGGGAAGAACTGCCTCCGCTCCCCTTTATCCAGGAGCGGAACTCCTCCGCGCTGTAATCCCGGTCCGGCTCGCCCCGGTAGAGGTCGATAATGCGCCTCATAAGCGCGAAGCGGGGCCCGTTCGGCACCTCGGAGTTGAAGACTATCGCGATGCTCAGGCCCAGTTCGGGCATGAATACGCAGAGGGCGGTATGGCCCCATGTGGTGCCAGTGTGGTAATATACCCTGTATTTATTGTTCTGCTCGATGTACCAGCAATGGCCGTAGAGGGTCATTTTTTCCGAAGTCTGGGAGGTTATCGAGCGGCCGCTGTGGAGATACTCCATCTGGCGGCGGGAGATAATCCTCGTCCCGTCGGCGACGCCCATGTTGCGGTGGAATTCGGCCCATCGGGCGAGGTCCGACACGCTGCAATTGATGCCTCCGGCAGGCCCCACGACGCCGAGCCAGTGCAGGGCGCGCCCCTCTCCCTTGAGCAGCGCCACCCTTGCGGAATCCCTGCCGCGCGAGCAGTCATACTGCTCCGCCCTGTTTTCCGAAGCGAGGAAACCCTCTCCGTTGCAGGATGAGGAGGTCATACCAAGAGGTTCGAAGATACGCAGGCGGAGGTTCTCCTCCCACGACATCCCGGAGAGCTTTTCCACGATCCTCATCGCCCAGAGGAAGGCCATATTGTTGTAAGTCACCCTTTCCCGAAGGCCGTAAACAGGCTCCACGAGGCCCATCATCCGCATCACCTCGTCGCGGTCGTAACCCACGTTCGGGAAGTATGTGCCGACCTGGCTGCGAAGGCCAAGCTTGTGGGTCATCAGGTCGCGGATTTCGGCTTCGGCCTCCATATCCTTGTCGTAAAGCTCGAATTCGGGCAGGACATCCTTAACCTTGTCGTCCCAGCGGAGCTTGCCTTCGTCCACCATCATCGAGACGAGGGCGGCGGTAAAGGATTTGGAAACGGAACCTATCTGAAAGACGGTATTGGCGTCAACCGGGTCCTTCCTTTCGCGCGACTTGAAGCCGTATCCCTTGGCAAGAACCACCTCCCCGTCCTTCACCACCTCGAGGGCGAAACCGGGAATATTCCAGTCGCGGCGCACCTTGCGGGCATAGGCGTCGATATTGTCGTAAATGGCGTCCCGCCGCGAAACGGCGGTATCAGGAGCGGCGGCTGAGGCAAAGGGAACTGCCGCAACAAGCAAAAAGAGTATGGCGAAAAGCCTTCTCATAGCATCAATCCCATGTTACCTGAATCGAATAGGGAATTCCGTTGAGCACTTCGGTATGTCCCGTGTAGCTCACGCCGCAGTCGGTTTCGACGGTCTCGACCGTGGTAGCGCATTCGACGGCGACGTACCACTGTCCGGCGGGCAGGGAATCAAAGCTGAGAGTCTTGCTGGCGCCGGGGTCAAGATCCTTGTAATCAGCCGCGTCGGCGAAGGCAAAATCCCCTTTGCGCATCATCAGGTTCATATCTATGCCCTCCTTCTTGCAGCGGAGTATTACCTTGATATTACGGGCTTTCGCCGGGATGTTGACGGTGAAGTGGTGGTACTGGCGGTCTCCGATGCAGGCATATTGCGGATCGTGGTCGCCGCTGCCCTTCTTCATGAAACGGATTTCCCCCTTTTTGAGCTCGCCCTTCACCCTGGGGCCGGCATTGCCGTCGAGGGCATAGAGGATCATCGACTTGAACAGGTCGAGGTTCTCCCCTTCGGCCTTTATCTCGGGATGCGAGCCGCATGCCACCACCCGGCCTCCGTTCTTCCCCTCTTTGTATGCCCAGATGGCTATCTCTCCGTTTATCGGATGTTTCCCGGGACGGCTGGAGTCGTCGAAAACATATCTGGCCAGAACTTCCGTTCCGGCCGGCATATCGCCTTTGGCTGTAGAAGCGTGGCATCCTCCGTTGTGGCGCACGCTGTCGATATACATGTCGCCGCCGAAATCGGCATAGGCCAGGAGCGGCGAGTCCTTCTCAATCTTCATTCCCGTCCAGGCATTAGTCAGCCAGGTGTTATGCACCACTCCGGGATAGATATGAAGATAGTGGGGCACCGGTTTCTCGTCGTGGACGCTGCCCAGCGAGCTGATGAAAGCCCCCGCGCAGGTTCCGACATAAGAGCCTCCGGAGGCCACGAACTGCCTTATGTGCTCCACACCGGCCTTCGTCAGCGAGAGGCCGTGGTGCTTGGCATGACCGCCGTTGACATATATGGCGCGGAAGCGGGGAGCGCCGTCCGGATAGAGCAGCACGCCGTTCTCGTCGAGGCTGTCTCCCGCGAAGCGGGCCTTCTGCTCGGCCGTATCTTTGGCCGAAAGCGCCCCCTTCTCCCCATGGGGAGCCGAATAATAGGCCTCCATCGAGAGACCGAGCGCCTCGGCGGCATAGAGCCGTTTGCGGGAGGTAAGGTTGATTCCCCCGTCCATGTAGAGGTCCTTATAATAACCGGGGGTGCGGGAAACGGCTTCCTGCGCCGGAACCGCAGTCGGCGCAAGAAGCAAAAGTGTCAGGATCGGGAGTATGGACCGCGTCCTACTCATCCCACGAGACGGTTATGGTATAAGGCACGCCGTTGAGCACCTCGAGATGGCCGGTATATGCCACCCCGTAATCGGTGGGAACGGTATCGACCGTAG
>JAFSVP010000037.1 GCA_017444905.1 Bacteroidales bacterium | reverse complement strand
GCTGCTTTTCACGGCTGTATTCCTTGTAAAGGTATTCGCAATGACCGCCACCAACTCCGGAGGCGGCAACGGCGGTACTTTCGGACCTACGCTCTTCTGCGGGGCCGTGGCAGGCTTCGCCGTGGCACGCTGTTTCAACCTTGCCGGAGCATCCCTTCCGGAGCAGAATTTCGTGCTTACCGGTATGGCCGCGCTAATGGCCGGAGTGATGCAGGCCCCTATGACGGCAATATTCCTCATCGCCGAAATTTCAGGAGGTTACGCACTGCTCATCCCTCTTACCCTTGCTTCCACCGCAGCCTACGGGACGGTCAGGTTTTTCAATAATTATTCCATCTACTCCAAGCGCATAGCCCAGAGCGGAGACCTTCTCACGCATGACAGCGACCAGGCCGTTCTCACCCTGATGCACACCCGCGACCTCATTCGCGACAAATACCCCAGGCTCATCCTTGGAGCCAGCCTTCGGGAGCTCGTGGCGGCAGCATCCGAAAGCACGGCGGCTGTGATAGCGATAACCGATGCTGAAGGGAAATTCCAGGGCCTCATAGACCTCGGCAACGTACGCAAATACCTCCTGCAAACCGAGCTTTACGACAGCCTGAAGGTCGAAAACATAATGGAGGAGGCCCCGGCCACCCTAGGCGAGGACGAAAAGATGGAAAGCGTGATGTCCAAATTCGATTCCACCGGAGCCTGGCGCCTGCCCGTACTCGACAGGGAGCGCCGCTATCTGGGGTTCATTTCAAGGTCAAGGCTGCTAACGGCCTACCGCAACGAGCTGCGGGCCATCTCGAACAGCGACTAGGAAGCCTTTCAGTGCTTCCGGGGCAGGTCCGCGGGCGCGAGCGAGATGCGGCCCCGCTCTTCATCTACCGAAAGCACGCTCACCTTTATCTGCTGGTGCAGCTTCAGCACTTTTGACGGGTCGGTGCCCCGGGGGCCGAGCTTGGAAACGTGTATGAGGCCGTTCTCGTGAAGGCCAATGTCAACGAATGCTCCGAAAGCGGTGATATTGGTGACGATTCCAGGGAGTTCCATTCCGGGCCGGAGGTCGGAGAGCTCGCGCACGGCGTCGCTGAACGCGAATTCTGAAGCCTGCTCCCTGGGGTCGAGGCCGGGTTTTGCCAGTTCCTTCAGGATGTCGTTCACAGTGGGAAGGCCGACTTCTCCCCCTACGAAATCAGCGGCGTTTATCTTCGAGCAGAGCTCGGGGTTACCTACCAGCTCCACTGTACTAACTCCCAGCGAGCGGGCCATGGCGTCCACGACGTGATATGATTCAGGATGTACGGCAGAGCCGTCCAGAGGATTTTCGGCATCGCGTATGCGGAGGAAGCCCGCGCACTGCCTGAACGCCGCAGCGCCCAGACGGGGCACCTCCATTAGCTGGCTGCGGCTCCTAAAAGCTCCGTTCTCCCTGCGCCAGGCAATGATATTGGAGGCCAGCGCCGGCCCTATGCCGGAAACATACGAGAGCAGGTAAGGCGAGGCCGTATTCAGGTTCACTCCCACAGAATTGACGCACGACTCCACGGTATTGTCGAGCTTCTCCTTGAGCAGGCCCTGGTCAACGTCGTGCTGGTACTGGCCTATGCCCAGGTTCTTCGGGTCAATCTTTACGAGCTCCGACAGAGGGTCCATAAGGCGCCTTCCGATGCTGACGGCTCCGCGCACGGTAACGTCTTCATCGGGGAACTCCTCGCGGGCTATTTCGGAAGCGCTGTAGATGGAGGCGCCGTCTTCGCTCACCGTCCATACTCCGCAGCCTTCGGGGAGATGCAGTTTGCGCACGAAGTCCTCAGTCTCGCGGGAGGCGGTGCCGTTGCCTATGGCTATCGCCTGTATGCCGTATTTTTCCAGCAGCGACTGAAGCACGGTGATGGAGCGGACTTTCTCGTTCTGCGGAGGATGGGGATATAATATGGTATGGTACAGGAGATTACCCTGTTCGTCGAGGCAGACCGTCTTGCAGCCGTTGCGAAAGCCGGGGTCAATGGCCAGCGTCCTCTTCTGCCCTGCGGGGGCCTGCAGGAGGAGCTGGCGGAGATTCTCTCCGAACACCCTGATGGATTCGACGTCGGCCCTCTGCTTCGCCTCCCATATCACTTCGCCGCTGATGGAGGGCTCGAGCAGGCGCTTGAACGAGTCTTCTACTGCCTCAGTTATCTGGGCGGCAAGGGCGCCGGAGGGGTATCCCTTTTCCTGGCAGAAGTCGTAGTATATCTTCTTCGAGCACTTTTCGGCGTCGGTATCGAGCCTGAGGCTCAGAAAGCCCTCGTTCTCGGCCCGCAGTACGGCCAGCAGATTGTGCGGCGGTATGCGGTCGAGGGGCATCTTGAAATCGAAGTAGCTGCGGTATTTTGCCGCCTCGGGGCTGCCTGAGGCCGCTTTCGTCGCCCTGGCTTCGAGCCTGCGGCTGCGGAACAGGGTGCGGAGGTTCTGCCTGATTGAGGCCGTTTCCGAAAGCCTTTCAGCGATTATGTCGCGTGCGCCGGCAAGAGCTGCGGAGGCGTCTTCTGCTCCGGGAGCGCCTTTAAGAACGCCTTTGACGAACGCTGCGGCGCTCGCCTCGGGGCTCCTGGTGCGAAGGTTCCACATAAGGTCGGCCAGAGGCTCAAGGCCGAGTTCGCGGGCCGCCGTGGCCCGGGTGCGGCGCTTCGGCTTCCAGGGGAGGTAGAGGTCTTCGAGGGTGTCCTGGTCGGTACAATCGTCAATCTGTCTGCGCAGGGCTTCGGTAAGCGCGCCTGCCTCCTCTATAGTCTTGATTATAGTGGCCTTGCGCTTTTCCATCGCGGCATAGACGTCAATCCAGTGGCGGACTTCCGCCACCTCGGCGTCATCCATCCCGCCAGTCTTTTCCTTGCGGTAGCGGCTGATGAAGGGGATGGTGTCGCCCTCCTCGAACATATCCGCACAGTTCTCCACCTGCCAGACCTTGAGACCCATGTCGGCAGCTATCTTCTTGATGTACAGTTCTTTCATTTGAATCTGCGGAAACGGAGCCTGATTACGCCCCAGAAAGCCTCGCCGAATATGCCGCCCGACATCTTGGAGGTACCTTCCTTGCGGTTGATGAATATGACGGGGACTTCGGCAATCTTGAAACCGAGCCTGGAGGCCGTATATTTCATCTCTATCTGGAAGCCGTAGCCCTTCATGTGCACTTCATCCAGCTTAATGGTTTCCAGCACTTTGCGGCTGTAGCACACGAAGCCTGCGGTGCTGTCGTAAATGCGGAAGCCGAGCACCGTGCGCACGTAAACCGATGCGAAGTATGATATGAGTATGCGCCCGATGGGCCAGTTCACGACGCTTACGCCGTTGCAGTATCGCGAGCCTATCGACATGTCGGCACCCGCGGTGCAGGCCTCGAGCAGGCGCGGGAGGTCGGACGGAGCGTGCGAGAAGTCGGCGTCCATCTCGAAGACGTAGTCGTAGCCCCTCTCAAGAGCCCACTTGAAACCGGTGATATAGGCAGTGCCGAGGCCGAGCTTTCCGCTGCGCTCCAGCAGGTGCAGGCGGCTTTCGAACTCCGCCTGAAGGCCCTTCACCACGGCGGCGGTGCCGTCGGGCGAGCCGTCGTCTATCACAAGTATCTCGAAGCCTCCGTCCAGGGCGAACACCGCCCGGATTATCTTTTCGGCATTTTCGACCTCGTTGTAGGTCGGTATGATTACCAGATTCCGCATATCTGCAAATATAATAAGAAGCTGTGTAAAATTTATCAGATTCTACAGGTTCACAGCCAATAATTCGCGGGCCAGGCGGTGAAGGCCCGCCTCAATGCGCTTCGCCTGCGCCGAAGATATATAGGTATCACCCCTCTTGTAGTGGCGCATAAGGCTGGGCGAAATGCCTATGCTCTCCGCAAACTTGCTGGCATTCAGGAACCTGAATGCATCAAAAAGGGCAGAAATGTCATAAGTATATTCAAAAGTCGCATTTTGCAACTCTTCCGGAACAGGCATTCCCATTTCTGCATAAGTTTCCAGAACTTCCTGATAACTGTTCATCAAATCAGCCTTCGCCTCCTCCACGGTTTTCCCTTCACCGATAACAGTCGATTCAGTATTAGCCGTAAATGCCCCAAAGCCATTGCCGTCCTTCTCAATAATCACAAGCACCCTGTTAGTTTTCATATTTTCCTTCAATTTGTCTGAAAATTTTCATCAACAATCCCGGTCTGACTTCCTGCGACCAATGCCTTTCAATCAATAATGGTTCGCTGTCAATTCCTTTAATATAAATATCGTGCTTTTTCCCGTGTCGTAACAACCGCCATCCGGAATTAATGGCAAGTCTCTCCAGTTCTTTCCATTTCATAATTTAAGTTAATCGTTTGCAAATATATCACGAATTTGTGATATAAACAATAGCAAATAAACAAGGGCCGCAAAATTTGCAGCCCCTGTTCGTGCGCGGGATGAGACTCGAACTCACACAGGTTTTACCCCACGAGCTCCTGAAACTAGCGCGTCTACCATTTCGCCACCCGCGCAGTAAGTTCGGACTGCAAATATACAATTTTTTCAGAAAATAAAAGCTATGGTGACAAGAATATCGTTCGGTAGAAGGAAAAACTCTCCCCCGCCGCCGGCCACGCTTCCGCATCTCTGGCATTCGTACACCGTATAACGGTCGAAGCCTCCCCAGAGGCCCACTCCCAGGTCAAGGTTCATGAACGGCGTGAGCATGAAACTGTATCCTCCCGACACTCCCCCTCCGTAACGGTCGCCCTCGCGCGTGCGGGGCCCAGAAAAGCCGCCCCTGCTGTACTCCTGATAGCGGAGCTTGCCCCCAAGCCACCAGCCGGAATATATGTGCCAGGGCCAGAAGCGCGCTCCTGCGTCGAAACTGCGCTGCCTTGAGCTGAACTCCGACTTCCCGCTCCCGTAGGAAAAGGGATTGTACTTCACCCCGGCGTTCACCGTCCACCTGCGGCCTATGCCGCAGGACGCCTCCAGATTAAGGGTGCCAAGCTCCAGACAGTCGAGCAGGTTGGTCGACACCGACAGGTTCTGCGCTCCCGCCGTCACCCACAGGAAGAGTCCTGCGGCCGCCGCTAAAAAGTTTTTCATAGTCTTGGGAATATTTATCAGTATCTTGCAAAAGCCTCGATGATAACCGACTTGTATTCCGGATAATAGCTCAGCAGCTTCTCTTTCAGGAGGCTGGTCGAGCTGACATCGGCGGTAAACATAGGCGCGAGCTTTCCAAGACCCAGGCCACGCTCGTCAAGATACATAAGGAGCTGAGGCGAGAACCACCAGCCCGTGCCGAAGAGAACGGAAGTGTCGCCGTAGCGCCTGCGGTAAAGGGCGCTCTGAACATAATACGCAAAGATTTCAGCCATCTCGCAGTATGCGCTCCCGTCAGCGTCGCGGGAGCCGTATATATTTGAAAATGACGATGAAATATACGAAGTCAGGGAGTATTCGACATATTTGTGCCACCACTCCTTCCCTACCCGCGAGTAATGGCTCCCGTGCGCGAATACGTGCAGGGCCCTTGCATACACCGACTTATAGTCGTCGGCCCCGGAAAGGCCCAGGAACACGTCGGGCATAAAAAGCTTCACGAGCGGGGCATATATCCTCAGAAAATTTGAGATGGGGCCGTAAGTGTCGATTATTACGCCCTGCTGCATCATAGGGCAGAGGCCGCCGTTCATACCCTGGAAAAGCCAGAGTCGGAGATTCGCCGGAGGAGCCGGGAGCCCCGACGCTCCCTGCCCCACGGCCTCGGTGCAGTAGTCATACCCCGCGTTGTTAACTACGCAGCGGGTAAACAGCTTACGGTCGGAATTGCGGTCTATGACTATGTCAAAGCCCTCTGGAGAGCGTTTTCCGAGCGTCGAGACCGATGCCGGCAGAAGAATCAGGTTGACTCCCATACGGAAGCCCTTCTCGTTCTGGAAGACGAGATTGTAGCGGACGTTGGAGTTGAATCCGCGGTCGAGTTTGTAGCAGCCTTCCTCGTCGGTATAGCCGAAGCCGAACTTTACGAAGGAATTGCACATTACCCTCACCCCCTTCACGCCTATCGGCTCGTCGTCATAATCGGGGTCCATTATGGCTATCCTGCCCGTAGGGACGGAAGAGCCGGCCTTCGTGGGCGGCAGGAGCATGGCTTCGTTGCCCGTGAGCCTGTAAGCCTCTCTTTCTACCGCCTCCCAGTCGATACCGTCCGACTTTGTGGAAGGGTCGTTGGAAGCAATGTAGCACTCGTCCAACTTCTCGTATTTTATATCCGAGGGGAAGTTGAAGCCCACCGGGACTACGGCATACTGCCAGGTAATCTCGCCTTCAGGAATCCCGGGGTCGTGGTACCAGTCACCGTCACGCGAGATGCTGTAGTCGAGCGGATGGTCCACCAGCCTGAGCCCCCTGTCAAGCAAGCGCTGAAGTTCCTTTTCCGTATGCGGGAGGAAGCGCACGTAATAATCGGTAGGTTCGATGGTTACGCGGGCAGAAGGAGCTACGGAGGCAAGCGCCTTCGTCATATTCTGAACGGAATACGGGTCGTCGAGCCTCTCGCCCAGAACTATACAGTCGTGAAGCACTTCGGCGCCCTCGATATCGGTGGACGGAGAACTATACTCAGGGCCCTGGCGGGTGCATCCTGCAACCACGGCCAGAAGAATAATCAAAGAAAAGAAGTTTTTCATAGTAGTTTTCCTGTTTTGTTGCTGCAAAGATGCAACAATTAAGCGTATAGTCAATAACTACACGCAAAAAATTAAAAACGGCCTCCCGCACATGCAGAAAGCCGTTTTTATAAAAACGCAGAATGAAAAATCCGCTAAAAATAGCTTACGGTCTGCTGGCTTACGGCGCTCATCAGGCTGTTGCCGAGGCGGCTTACGCCGAAACGGAAGAGACTCCTGTCGAGCCACTGCGTGCCGAGGATGCTGGAAACAATCTGGTAATAGCAGACGGCGTCCCTGGCGGTGGAGATGCCTCCGGCAGCCTTGAAGCCGACCTTGCGTCCGCTCACCTCATAGTAGCGGCGTATGGCCTCGCACATTACGTAAGCGGCCACCGGCGTGGCGTTTACCTCCACCTTTCCGGTGGAAGTCTTGATGAAGTCGGCGCCTGCCTCCATTGCAAGGAACGAAGCCTCTGCAATGTTGTCGGGGCAAAGCAGGAGTCCGGTCTCAAGGATGACCTTCATCACCACCTTGCGGCCTACGGAAGCGGCGGCTGAATCGATAGCGTTGCGCATCTTCACGATTTCCTCATAGGCACGCTCACTGTCGCCGGCAAGGAAGGCATTGAGTGCCAGCACTATATCGATTTCGTCGGCTCCTTCCTTCACGGCCATTGCACACTCGGCGGCCTTCACCTCCGGGAAACTCTGGGCCGAAGGGAAACAGCTGGCGACCGTAGTCACGTGAACGCCGGGGACGGCAAGGCGGCTGCGCACCGTGCGCGCGAAGTTGGGATAGACGCAGATGGATGCGGGAGCCGGATAGTCGGGATAAGCCGAAGCAAGGTTGTTCACCTTGTCGACGAGCTTAGCCACGCTGGCCTCGGTGTCGTTGGGGCGGAGCGTAGTGAGATCCATTATCGAGAAGCACTGCTTCAGGACTTCGGGCGACGAAAAGCTCTCGAGATTCCCCGCTATTGCGGAAATGGCATTCGAGATTGCCGCCTCATCGGGTTTGTACCCGTATTTGTCAAGATAGCTCATATAATATAGTATTTGTTTATGTCAATCATTTCGGAACGGCCTGCACGTCACTGACGGAAACGCTCCTGCGGGAGGCTTCTATATGCCTGTGCCTGGAATTAAGCCCGTGAGAGCGCCGGCGAAGCGAATCGCGCCTGAGCGAATCCAGCCTAAGGGAGTCAATGCGCAGCGAGTCGAGTCTGAGGGAATCCCTGATGAGGGAGTCGCGAATGAGCGAGTCGCGGATAAGCGAGTCCCTTGCGAGCGAGTCCAACGGCAAGCTGTCGGCGAGCCTTCGCCAGAGCAGCGTGTCTTTTTTGAAATCCCTCGGCTTCAAGCCCTTGAAGCGGGCGTTGTATTCCCTCACCTTTTCATTATTATCCATTATGTCGCGGAAGCGGTCGCGGCCGTCCTTGAGCTTTACCGACGCCGCCTTGAAAACCTTTGCAAACTTCTCAGGGTCTTTCAGATAGTGCTTTACGCTGGCGTCGTAGTCTTCGAAGGTGTAGCCGTAACGTTCGAAAATCGGGTCATAGAAAAGGGAGGTGTCGGCGGCATTCCGCTCTTCCCTGTGGCCGGAGAGCCACTGGTCGAGCAGGAACATATCCGCATAGATATTGGCCATCGTCCGCTTCGGGATAATGCGCGGCCTTCCGCTGCAGGAGCACAGCAGGCTCAGCAGCAGAAGCGCGGACACCAGGCGGACGGGACTCATCTTCATCGCAGCTGGGCTCCGAAATCTTTCTTGAACATTTCGAGCAGGCGCTCCATCAGGGCCTCGGTGTCGCGGTCGCTGAGTGTGCGCTCGTCGTCGCGTATCACGAAGCCGAGGGCGTACTGCTTCTTGCCCTGCGGAATCTTGTCGCCGCGGTAAACGTCGAAGAGAGTGACCTGCCGCAGGAGCTTCTTGCCCTGCCTGAACGCGGCTGCGCGAAGGTCGGCATAGGCCACGCCTTCATCGAGAAGGAGGGCGAGGTCGCGGCGGACTTCAGGGAAGCGGGGCATTTCGGAGAATGCCACCTTGTCGCGGCGGACAAGTTCGAAGAGGGAATTCCAGTCGATTTCAGCGGCCACGACGTTCTGCTTCACGCCGAAGCGGCGGCAAAGCGAGGGGGCCACGGTACCGATGGTAAGCAGAGCCCTGTTCTTTCCGGGGAGGAAATATACGCTTCCCTCCGACCAGATGTCGGCGGGAGCGGCCTCGGAACGCATCTGGTAGAGGTCTGCGCCGTAACGCTTGAGCAGCAGCTCGACGTAGCCCTTCATGCGGAAGAAGTCGGACGGGGCCTGGGCGGCCTTCCAGGAGCGCTCGGGAGTGCCGGTAAGCACCAGGCAGAAGCAGGCGTGCTCCTCGTAGGCTTCGAGTTTGGTCGCATCCTTCCCTTCGAGCTTGCGGTAAACGTTGCCGTATTCGAAGGTTTTCAGCGACTGCACCTGGCGGTTGGCGTTGTAGGCCACGGTCTCGAGGGCTCCGAAAAGCAGGGTCTGGCGCATCACGTTGAGATCCTGGCTCAGCGGATTGACTATTCCCACGCAGGCATCCTCCGGGAAGGTCTTCAGGCCGGAGAAATAGGCCTTGCGCGTAAGGGAGTTGTTCATTATCTCGGTGAAACCGTTTGACGCAAGGAAGTTGGAAATATTGTTGCGGATGGCCTCGGGGTCGGGATTCGGAGTGGGCGAAACCGACATCTTCATCCTCCCGGGCAGTTCGACGTTGTTGTAGCCGTAGATGCGGAGAATCTCTTCCACCACGTCGCACTCGCGGGTGACGTCGACCATATAGGAAGGAGCCAGCACCACGGCGCCTTCAGCACTGCGCGATTCGAATTCATAGCCGAGGTCGCCGAGTATGCTCTCCATCACGGAGGGCTCGATTTCCTTGCCTATGAGACGGCAGATACGCTGATAGTCAAGCTCTATGCGGCAGCGTTTGAAAGGTTCTGCGCAGACGTTCTGCAGCGGGCCCGCGATTTGTCCGCCGGCGCATTCGAGGATGAGGCTTACCGCACGGCCGAGGGCACGGAGAGGCACGAGAGGGTCGGCCCCGCGCTCGAAGCGGAAGGAGGCGTCTGTATGGAGGCCCTGTGACTTGGAAGTCCTGCGTATGGAGGAAGGGTCGAAATATGCGCTTTCAACGAAAACGTTCACCGTACCGTTGCTGACGCCGCTGTCTTCACCTCCGAAAACGCCGGCTATGCACATAGGGCGGGATTCGTCGGCTATCACCATATCGCTGCTCCTGAGCTTGCGCTCCACGCCGTCAAGAGTCACGATGGGCTCGCCTTCCGCCGCCCTGCGGACCACGATGCGTGAGCCGCCAATCTTGTCGGCGTCGAAGGTGTGGAGAGGCTGACCGAGCTCGAAAAGCACGAAGTTCGAGATATCCACGATATTGTTAATCGGGTGGCTGCCAATGCTGAGGAGGCGCTTCTGCATCCATTCGGGAGAAGGCCCGGGCTTTATGCCGCGTATGGTTACGCCGGTGTAGCAGGGAGCCCCGTCGGGAGCCGCGACTTCCACCGTGACGCCTTCCCCGCTGCCGGATGACAGCAATGCGGAGCAGTCTCCCACTGGAGGAACGAGCTCGCAGGGCACTCCGTTGAGCCTGCACCAGGCGTACAGGTCGCGGGCCACGCCCCAGTGCGAAGCCGCATCCACCCTGTTGGCGGTGATTTCATATTCAATGACGGCTTCGGTCTTGAGATGCAGGAACTCATTTGCGGGAGTGCCGGGCACCGCGTCCTGCGGAAGCACCATTATACCCTCGTGGGAGCTGCCTATGCCGAGTTCGTCTTCGGCGCAAATCATACCGAACGACTCCACTCCGCGAATCTTCGACTTCTTGATTTTGAAGTCGCCGGGGAGCACGGTGCCGATTTGCGCCAGCAGGACCTTCTGCCCCGCCGCCACGTTGGGCGCACCGCACACCACGGTCAGAGGCTCGCCGGAGCCGGTGCTGACCGTCGTCACGTGGAGATGGTCGCTGTCGGGATGCGGCTCGCAGGTAAGCACCTCGGCCACCACTACGCCCGCAAGGCCTCCGGGTATTTCTTCCGACTCCTCGACGCCGTCGACCTCTATGCCTATGGCGGTCATTGCGGAAGCGACTTCCGCGGGAGTCAGGTCACACTTCAGGTAATCCTTTAACCAACTGTAACTTACTTTCATATTTCATCAGGATTGAATAGCGCAGCCACAAAGCTCTCTTTGTCGAACTGCTTGATATCGTCTATATTTTCACCCACGCCGATAAAGCGCACCGGCACGCCGAAGCGGTCGCTCACGCCCACGACTACTCCGCCTTTGGCGGTACCGTCGAGCTTGGTCACCACAAGGCCGGTGATGTCGGTGGCCCTGGCAAATTCGCCTG
>JAFSVP010000007.1 GCA_017444905.1 Bacteroidales bacterium | reverse complement strand
ATGGGGGTGCCGGCTTTGCGGGAGGCGGCGCAGACTGCGAGGAGGGCGGCTGCTGCTCCTGCGGCGGCAGCCGCCGCAGCCGCCGCGCGGGCTTCGCCCGCCATTCCGCCCGCGGCTGCGCCCGCGGCGAATGGGAGCGACAGCAGCAATATTGCGCTTCCGTTTTTCACAGTCAGTCAGGTTTTGCTGCAAAATAGCCAATAATTTGTTAATTTTGCAAAATTATAAACACACATCGTTAAGATATGATAATCCTTGTAATCAATTGCGGCAGCTCGTCGGTGAAGTACCAGCTTCTGGACATGAAGAGCGACGAGGTGTACGATATCCTTGCCAAGGGCCTTGTCGAGAAGATAGGCCTTCCCGAAGGCACCATCACCCACAAGCCGTCAGGCAAGCAGGGCTTCCGGCGCGACCTCCCCATCCCCGACCACAAGCTGGGCATGAAACTCGTGCTCGACGCCCTCGTGGACCCCGAATTCGGAGTTCTCAAATCATTCGCCGACATTGAGGCCGTAGGGCACCGCATCGTGCAGGGCGCCGATTTCTTCAACGGCAGCGCTCTCGTCGATGACGACGTGATAGAGAAGATACGCATCTGCAGCGACTTCGCGCCCCTTCACAATCCTGCCCACCTCCTGGGCATCAGCGCCGTGAGCGCCGTCCTCCCCGACGTTCCGCAGGTCGTTACCTTCGACACGGCCTTCCACCAGACCATGCTGCCCTACGCATATATGTACGCCCTCCCTTACGAGTACTACGAGAAGTACCGCGTGCGCCGCTACGGAGCCCACGGCACCAGCCACCAGTACGTTTCGCAGAGGGGTGCGGCCCTTGCAGGCCTCGACCTCGGGCATTCCCGCATCATCACCTGCCACATAGGCAACGGAAGCTCCGTCACCGCCGTGAAGGACGGCAAGTGCATCGACACCTCGATGGGCTTCACTCCCCTTGAAGGTATGATTATGGGTACGCGCTGCGGCATAATCGACGCCAACATAGTGCCTTACCTGATGAAGAAAGAGAATCTCACCCCCGACCAGATGACCGACATAATGAACAAGAAGAGCGGTTTCCTGGGCCTTAGCGGAGTGAGCTCCGACGCCCGCGACATGGACGCCCTCGCAAGGCAGGGCGACCGCAAGGCCAAGACCGTGCTCAAGAAACTCACCTTCGACATCGTGAAGCTCGTGGGCGGCTACATCGCCGAGATGAACGGCGTCGACCTTATAGTATTTACCGCAGGCATAGGCGAGCACAACCCGAGGCTGCGCCGCCGCGTGTGCGAGCAGCTGGGCTACATGGGCGTCAGAATCGACTCCGAGGCCAACGAGAACGCCTCCGGCGAGACCATCATCTCGGCCCCCGACTCCAGCGTGAAGGTGGCGATGATTCCCACCGACGAGGAGCTCGTAATCGCCCGCGACACTATGCGTATCGTATCGGCACTTGACGAATAACCAGTTATGATAAAGAATTTTGAAGATGTATTCGAGGCTCTGCGCGCCAAGGCAGTGCGCAAGCGCCTCGTAGTGGCGTGGGGCGTTGATTCCCATTCCATAGGTGCTGCATATCTTGCAGTTGAAAAAGGTTTTGTTGAAGCCACCCTCGTGGGCGACGCGGCGAAGATTGCCAAAGTCTGTGAAGAGGAAGGCCTCGACGCCTCCAAGTTCACCATCGTTGACAACCCCGTGGAAATCAAGGCTGTGGCCCAGGCCGTGCAGATAGTTCACGTCGGCGGCGGCGACGTCATGATGAAGGGGATCTGCTCCACCGACAAGTTCCTGCGCGCCATCCTGAACAAAGAGACGGGACTCCTTCCTCCCAAGGGCCTTCTCTCGCACGTGAGCGTGGTCGAGAACCCCAACTATCCCAAGCTCATCTTCTTCAGCGACATGGCAGTGATTCCCCAGCCCGGCTTCCGCCAGAAGGTGAAGATGTCAGGCTTCCTCGTGGGCGTTGCCAGGTCGTTCGGCATAAGCACTCCCAAGATTGCCTTCGTGGCGGCTTCCGAGCAGATGCTAGATACTATGCCCGCCTGCACCGAGGGCGCCATGCTCGCAAAGATGTGCGACCGCGGGCAGATTGCAGGATGCGTAGGCGACGGCCCCCTGGCCCTCGACGTCTGCATCGACCCCGAATCGGTTGAAATCAAGAAGCTCCGCAGCGAGGTCGCAGGCGACGCCGACTGCCTTCTCTTCCCCAATATCGAGTCGGCCAACGTATTCTGGAAGACCAACAGCAAGCTCTGCAAGGGCGTGCGCCAGGCCGGAATGCTCGTGGGTACCACGGCTCCCTGCATCCTTGCAAGCCGCGCCGACAGCGTCGATACCAAGCTGAACTCCATCGCCGAGGCGGTTATGTTCGTAAGCTAGGGCGCCGTCACTGCATATATCCCGGTACGAGAACCATGCACGACAGGGACAGTAAAATGGCCGCCTTCGGGCGGCGTCTGGATATAATGGACAGCCTGAGCGAGGCCTGCCCCTGGAACGCCGCGCAGACCTTCGAGAGCATACGGCCCCTTACCGAAGAGGAGGTCTATGAGCTGAGCGACGCCATCCTCAAGGGAGATTCCGCTGCATTGTGCAAAGAGATAGGAGACCTTCTCTATCATCTTGTCTTCTATGCCCGCATCGCCCAGGAAAGCGGCCTTTTCGACATTGCCGACAGCCTCGACAGGATTTGCGAGAAGATGATATTCCGCCATCCTCACGTCTTCGGAGCGCAGAAGGGCGAGGCCGTCACGGCCAAGGAGATAGCCGATACCTGGGAGCTGGTGAAAGCCCGCGAGAAGGGCGGCAACCGCACTGTAATGAGCGGCATCCCCGACGCTATGCCGGCCCTTCTGAAAGCTATGTCGCTCCAGGAAAAGGCCCGCGGCTGCGGCTTCGACTGGTCGAAGCGCGAAGACGTCTGGGACAAGGTCCGGGAAGAGATTGCCGAAGTGATGGAGGCCTGCCGGGAAGAGGGCCCCGACGCCATTCCAGGAGCCGAAACTCAGGCGGCAGCATCCCCGAACCCCGTTCCGACCGCCCACCAGACCGAAGAATTCGGAGACCTGCTCTTTGCCGTCATCAACGCGGCGCGCCTTT
>JAFSVP010000036.1 GCA_017444905.1 Bacteroidales bacterium | reverse complement strand
CCCCTGGACCTCCGTATGCCCGTAAAACACGGCGGAAGCAGGCTCATTACGGATATTGAAATCGATTACGGCACTCCCTGGCTCCGTCAGGCCTGCTATGCCATCGACTCGGCCTATTACAATTCGCCCTTCTTCGAATTCTACCGCGACCCTCTGTTTGCGCTTCTCGAGAGAAGGCCGCCCCTGCTCTGGGATATGAACCTTGAAATCATCCGCTTCTTTGCCCTGAAGCTCGGCCTTCGCGTGAACTTCGAGCCTACCGAATCGTTCGTGGCTGCTGCAAGTGTTTCGGAGGCAGAGGCTTCGGTGAATGCAAAGACTGCTGAGAATGCTGCGGTTTTTGGAGAGAATTCTGCGCCTGCAGATGACTGGCGCGAGTCCTTCAGCCCCAAGCGCCCCTGCACTCCTCTGGTAAGACCCTATTACCAGGTCTTCCGCGAGAAGTTCGGCTTCGTGCCCGGCCTCTCGGTAATGGACCTCCTTTTCAACGAAGGCCCAGAGAGCGCCGGCTACTTTCAAACCGGGGCTGAGAAGCTGTTTTAAAACTTTTCCCTTATAGCGTCTTGCCGGCCTGCTTTCCGGCGGCCGCGTTGGCGGTGATGCGCGCCTGAAGCTCCCAGGTACGGATTCTGTCTTTATAGAGATTGTTGCGGTTCATGCTCACTACGTCGAGCGCGGCATCGGAATTGCCCGTCCAGCGGCGGCAGTTGTACAGCACGTCATAGATGCGCCCTATGCGGTACTCGCGGCTTATGCGCAGCGCCACGGCGTAGTCCTCGCCGTACTTCGTCACCGGGAAGTTAATCTTGCGGAGGAGCGGTGTCCAGAAGCCGCGCGGAGCACCGAGACCATTGATTCTAAGGGCATTGTTGCGCCCGTTGTCGGGTGTCCATTCGCGGTGGTCTATAACTCCCGGAGGTATGGTATTGAGCTCGAAGTCGGTGATACGGTAGGTGCCCACCACCATAGGGCAGCGCTGCTCGCGGAAGGCGGCGACGAAGCGGGCCACGGTGTTCTCATCGGAATACACGTCGTCGGAGTCGAGCTGCAGGGCGAAGCGTCCGCAGGAGGGGTGATGCAGAGCCGCGTTCCAGTTGCCCCCTATGGCGTGGTATCCGGGGCCCTGGGCAATGTAAACCAGCCTCGGGTTGCCTTCGAAGGAGCGTATGACGTCAACGGTGCCGTCGGTACTGTTGTCGTCGACCACTATCACGTTGTAGGGGAAGTCGGTTTTCTGCGAGAGTGCGGAGCGTATGGCGTCGCCTATCGTAGCGGCCCTGTTGCGGCAGGGTATCACCACGGAAGCCTCATACTCAAAGGCTTCCGAGTCGAGGTCCACCTCCTTGAACTGCGGAGCCAGCCAGCCGCCTATGCGCTTGAGATGCGCCGTACAAGCCTGCTCCATCTCTATCTGGACGGCCCTGTTGCGAGGGTCCACGTAGTCGAAGAGCTTCTCGCCCGACTTGCGGCGGTCGTCCTGAACTTCATAATACAGGTATTCGTTTACGTGCACGAGCTCTCCCATCTCAGAAACTCTGAGCCGGAGGTCGTAGAGGCCGGCAAACTGGTAATCGGCGTCCATTTCCTGCGCCGCGCGCCTGAGGCATTCGGTCCGGTAGAGCTGCACTCCCCCGAAGTCGAAGTCGTCTCTCAGAGCCCCTTTCTGATAATCGATTACGGGCGACTGCGCGCCTTCGTCGAAATGGTCGGCATAGACCATTGCGGCGCCGGTGTCAGCGGCTATCGCCAGCATACGCTCAAGCCCATGGTCCACCCATTCGAGCGAGCTGTCGCGGGTAAAAATGAGCGTGTAGGGAGTGGTTGCGCGCGCTGCCGCCTCGCGTATGCTCGCGGTGGAAGTGCGGAGCGGGAGGTCTATTCTTGTTACCATATCGTTTTCTTGCCGTTGTGTTTACGTCTTGTGTGCCATACCCAGGTCAGCAGCTGGAGTGTCGAGAGCATCCCCCAGAGGAAGGCGAAGGAGCCGGTCCATTCCGAAGGGAGGCCCAGGCAGGTCTTGTCGGTGCAGATGAAGGTCATACAGACCGTG
>JAFSVP010000035.1 GCA_017444905.1 Bacteroidales bacterium | reverse complement strand
GTGGCGCCGTGGGTCATGGAGCTTGTCATGGACAGCACCATGCCGAAGCAGTGGAACATGGGCACCTGTATCATCATCCTGTCGGCGGTGGAGAGACCCATGCGGTCGCCTATGCACTTGCCGTTGTTCACTACGTTGTAGTGGGTGAGCATCACTCCCTTGGGGAATCCGGTGGTGCCGGAGGTGTACTGCATGTTGCAGACGTCGTCGGGATGCACGTCGGCGGCAAGGGCCCTCACCTTCACTGCGGGTACGAGGTCCTTCCTCTCCATAGCCTCTTCGAAGGTGAGACATCCGCTCTGGCGGAATCCTACCGTAATCACGTTGCGTAGGAACGGCAGCCGCTTGCAGTGCAAGGGCCTGCCGGGCACGGAGCCCTTGATTTCGGGGCAGAGCTCGTTGATGATGCCTTTGTAGTCGGAGTCGAGGCAGCCCTCTATCATTACAAGGGTATGGGTGTCTGACTGGCGGAGCAGATATTCGGCCTCGTGTACCTTGTAGGCGGTGTTCACCGTCACGAGGACGGCTCCGATGCGCACAGTGGCCCAGAATGAGATGAACCAGGCCGGTATGTTGGTGGCCCAGACGCTGACCTTGTCGCCGGGCCTCACGCCCAGCGAAACGAGGGCGCGGGCGAAGTCGTCGGCGTCGCGCCTGAATTCGGCATAGGTGCGGGTGTAGTCGAGAGTGGTGTATTTGAAGCAGTACTGGTCGGGGAAGGTGTCGGCCATCTTGTCCAGCAGCTGGGGGAAGGTGAGGTTGATGAGCTCGTCCTTCTTCCATACGTAATAGCCGCTCCCGTCGTGGTTGGGGAAGAGTTTTGCGGTCTGCTCGCGCCCCCTTGCGAAGCGCTGGAGGTAATTTACGAAGTGTGGAAGGATGACTTCGGGGTCGGTGAGGTCTTCCATCCACTCAGGCTTCCATTCCAGCGATATGAATCCGTCGTAATCTATGGAGCGGAGGGCGTTCATCAGCTCCCGGATGGGGAAAGTGCCTTCGCCCACGAGGTTGTAACTGCCGTCGGGGTTGCTGTCGCGAAGGTGGACGTGTCGCACGTAGGCTCCGAGATTGCCTATCGACACCGCGGGGCTCTCGCTCTTGTCGCGGTAAGGGTGGTGTACGTCCCACACGACGGCCAGGCAATCACTCGCGAATTCGTTGAGAAGCTCCCTCAGCAGGGCCGTATCGGAATAAATGCCGCTTGTCTTTACGAGGATGGTGACGCCCTTTTCTGCGGCCACGGGTATGAGGTCGGCGAGATTCTCCCTTATTACGGCAGGCTTGTCGGTGGAAGCGAAGGCGCACACGTACGGGGCTCCTGCGGCGGAAGCTATGCCTATGAGCTCGGCGAGTCCGGGGCAGGAAGGCTCCGAAAGGTCGAAGGGAGAGTCGAAACAGGGGATGCGCAGGCCGCGCTCCTTGAGTTCGCGGCAAGTGCGTACGATTGAATACTTATGGAAGGGGCCTCCGGCTTCAGTCCAGCCGGGTGCCTTCAGTACATTGTAGGCCTCCATGCCTTCGAATCCGGCGTCGGCGGCCTGTTCCACCAGGTCGTCCCATCCGCTTGCCGCCCAGCCACGTGTGGAGAAGGAAAGCTTCATACTCCGTCCTCCTCGTAAACTATTTTATTGACGGCGTTGAGGTAAGCCATTATGCTGGAGCCAACTATGTCGGTGGAGATACCCCTGCCCGACACCAGCTTGCCGCCGGAGCGCAGGCGAACGACGGCCTCGCCCATGGCTTCGCGCCCCTCGGTCACCGACTGAATCTGGAAGTCGTCGAGCTCGTAGCTGCGGTCGACCAGCTTCTCGATGGCCAGGAACGCGGCGTCCACCGGGCCGTCGCCCACGCATACGCTCTCGAGCAGGCGCTCGTCTTTGCGCAGCCGCAGGTGGCAGGTGGCGGAAATGACGTTGCCGGAATTGATGACATAGCTCTCGAGCTTGTAGGCGGCCGGCGCCTGGAAGGCTACGGAGGCCACGATGGCGTCGAGCTCCTTGGCTTCAATGCTGCCGTTCTTGGAGGCGAGCCGCACGAAAGCGTCGTAAACGTTGAGCGAGTCTTCCTCGCTGAGGTCGTAGCCCAGGCGGGCGACCTGGCGCATCACGGCCTCGCGGTCGTCGTGGACGCTGAAGCGGATTTCTTCGGCGGCTCCGTCAGCCGTTGCGGGTACGGCGTGCCTGGAAGTCTCGCAAAGCTGCTTGATGCGCGCCGTTGCGCGGTCCAGCTCGGTGGTGGGCACGCGGCAAGATGCTCCGCACGCGTCTTCGCGGGCCTTCAGTATGTTGACGAAGCGCTTCAGCGACACACCTGCGTTGCAGCACGCGCTTACCTTTATTTCATCTGCGCCCTCGCGTACGGCCGCAACTGCGCAGGCGTCGGCAAGGAACATCGTGTTGGAGCACCACACTCCGAGGCGTATGCCTTCAGGGATGATGGCCCTGAGTTCGCGGACGCTGTTCTGGAACTCCTCCGGGAGAAGGTCGCCGGCGGCGTCGCGGACGCTGATGGTGGTGGCTCCGCTCTCCGCTGCGGCAAGTATGACCTGCTTCAGGAACGCCGGCTCGCAGCGTCCGAAGTCCTCGGCGAGAAACTCGGTGTCGGGGCACAGGGAGGCGCAGCGCGAAACAAGGCCCTTTACAAGTTCAAGAATCTGGGGCGCCTTCTTGTGCATAAGGTACTCCATCTGCACCGTGCTTACTGGGAGTATGACCTGCATACGGGGCTTCGCCGCCTCTTTCAGGGCTTCCCATACGGTTTCGGGAGATGCGGGGTCGGAAGGGTCCACTGGTACGGCCAGTACGGAGCCGCTCACGGCCGAGGCCAGCGACTTTACCAGCAGGCTGCCGGACTTGCCGCCCTGCAGGACGCCGGTCTCCACGACGTCGACGCCCAGCCTGTCGAGCTGCTTTGCGAGTTCGATCTTCCTGCGGAAAGAGATGGCCGGCCCGGTGCCGGCGTCAGCAAACTTCATCGTAACGTCGCTGACGAAAATCCTGTGAGAAACCATACACTACTATTATATATGAGACGCAAATCTACAAAAATGTTCACGAAGAAAAAAATTGTAAAAAAAATTTGGTGGGTAAAAAAAAATGTGTACCTTTGCATCCCCTTCGACAAGGAGGGCAACAAAAGTTCATTGACAATACTGAGAGAGATAACGAGGTAAAGAAAGAAAATAACAATAGTCTGTATCAATCCGAAAATTTTTCGTGAATTGTTAGGGACTACAATTTCTTCGAAGGCAAACGAGATAAACGAGACGGAGTCGTCTCGTGATTCACAAAGAGAAAGAGAACAAGAGCGAACGGAGGATGCCTTGGCTTCCGAAAGCGATGAAGGACGTGGTAAGCTGCGAAAAGCTCCGGGGATCTGCAAACAGGAATTGATCCGGAGATGTCCGAATGGGGGAACCC
>JAFSVP010000034.1 GCA_017444905.1 Bacteroidales bacterium | reverse complement strand
GGCGATGTTCACCGGATGCTTCAGCGGCAGGTTCCACACGGGGAAGGTCTCGAACTTGGCGTATCCTGCCTTCACTCCCCTCTTGTGCTCCTGGTAAAGCTGGCTCAGGCACACCGCCATCTTGCCGCTGCCGGGGCCTGGAGCCGTGACCACTACCAGAGGACGGGTCGTCTTGACATAATCGTTACGTCCGAAGCCCTCGTCGGAGTCAATCAGGGCCACGTTGTTGGGATAGCCCTCGATGGTGTGGTGGTAGTAGGTGACGATTCCGAGCCTCTCGAGCCTGCGGCGGTAGGCGTCGGCGCTCGACTGACCGTTGTAATGCGTTATCACCACGGAACTTACAAGCAGCCCGCGGCTCTCGAATTCGGAGCGCAGGCGAAGCACGTCCATATCGTAGGTGATGCCGAGGTCGCTGCGAACCTTGTTGCGCTCTATGTCTATGGCGCTGATAACGATAATGATTTCGGCGCAGTCTGAGAGCTGCATCAGCATCTGGAGCTTGCTGTCGGGCTGGAAACCGGGCAGCACGCGGCTTGCGTGGAAATCGTCGAAAAGTTTGCCTCCGAACTCAAGATACAGCTTGTCGCCAAACTCGGAGATGCGTTTTTTGATGTGCTCAGCCTGTATCCTGAGATATTTTGCGTTGTCGAATCCGTATTTCATACGGACTGCAAATATAACCGTTTTTTTGTTTACCTTTGCCTGTTCAACACAGTTTTTTTATGAAAATTCAGAAAGACCACGTAGTCGCAGTAAGCTACGAACTTGAAACCGGAGGCGCCATAGCCGACAAGGCCGGAGCCGACGCCCCCCTCGAATACATCCACGGAAGCGGGATGCTGCTCCCGAAATTCGAAGCAGCCCTCGAAGGCAAGGCCGAAGGCGAGACTTTCGACTTCACCCTCCGCCCCGAAGACGGATACGGGACCTTCAACCCTGCATACCTCGTCGACCTGCCGCTGGCAGCATTCCAGATAGACGGCAAACTGCACGAAGAGTTCCTCGTACCCGGGCGCACCCTGCCCATGCTCGATTCGCAGGGCCAGGTGGTGCAGGGTACGGTGGTTTCAGTTGACAGCGACAAGGTGCGCATGGACTTCAATCACCCCATGGCAGGCAAGACCCTGCACTTTACCGGAAGGGTTGAAAAGATACGCCCCGCCACCGAAAAAGAGCTCAAGGAAGGCCTTCACGGCGAATTCCTTCCCCCTCAGGATGGATGCTGCAAGGGCGGCTGCCACAAGAAGGGTGACTGCTCCTGCGGTGAAGAAGGAGGCTGCGGCGATGGTGACTGCGGCTGCAAAGAGGATGGAGATTGCCGCTGCGGTGTCGAGTGCGGCTGCGAGAAATAAGAAGCACCGCCTTATGAAAACCGCAGTGGTCGTCCTCAACTGGAATACGGAGCGCCTCCTGAAGGCGTTCCTTCCGGGCGTGGCGGCCTCCTGCGGGCCTGAAACGGAACTTGTCGTCGCCGACAGCGGGTCTTCCGACGGGTCCCTTGAATATGTAAAGGGAAGCCTTCCGCAGGTGCGGACGGTGGCGCTCGGAGAGAATCTGGGCTTTGCGGGAGGATACAACCGCGTGCTGGGGATGACGGAGGCGGAGTATTTCGTACTTCTGAATTCCGACGTGGAAGTATCTCCCGGATGGCTGGAACCGCTTGTGGAATATATGGATACGCACCCCGGTTGCGGAGTGTGCGCCCCCAAGCTCCATGCGCTCGTAAAGGACGGGGAGTCATTTCGCAGGACGAGCATCTTCGAGTACGCCGGTGCGGCCGGAGGCTATATCGACCGTTTCGGCTTCCCTTTCTGCCGGGGCAGGGTGCTCTCGCGCACCGAGGAAGACTCAGGGCAGTACGACGGAGGCCCCGGGAGCGTGCTTTGGGTGAGCGGGGCCTGCATGATGGTCCGCTCTTCGCTCTGGAGGGCGCTCGGAGGCTTTGACGGCAGGTTCTTCGCCCATATGGAGGAAATCGACTTCTGCTGGCGGGCGAGGCTCCAAGGGTTCGACGTCGTGTGCCTGCCGGGCAGCACGGTATGGCACCTCGGAGGAGGGACGCTTGCGGCAGGGAGCCCGGTGAAGCTGGGCCTCAACTTCCGCAACAATCTCCTTATGCTGGAAAACAACCTGCCTTCCACCGTAGGAGCCGGGCGGGCGAGGTGCATCATCAGGCAGAGGATGCTCATCGACCTCGCAGCTGCCGCCGCATACCTGCTTAAGGGGCGTCCGAAGCTCTGCAAGGCCGTACTTTCCGCCCACCGCGACTACCGCAGGCTGAGGCGTACCGGCCCCGGAGGGAAAGCATCCGTCAGGGGCTGCTGGAACAAATGCATCATACTGCAGGCCGTCCTTCGCGGGAACGGCATTTTCAAATACTTAAGAAGATATGAGAATAGTTATTGAAGGCGCCGGAGAAATCGGCTCCCACCTTGCCAAGATGCTCAGGGCCGAGGCCAACGAAATAACCGTCATCGACTCCGATGCGGCGAGGCTCGCCGCCCTCTCGGGCTACGCCGACGTTCAGACCGTCCTCGGAGGCCCCTCGTCGGTCAAGACTCTTCGCGAGGCAGGCGCCGCGCAGGCCGACCTTTTCATAGCCGTATTCCCTTTCACCACCCAGGAAATCAACATAGTGGCGGCCCTTCTCGCAAAGCAGCTCGGAGCAAAGAAAGTCATAGCCAGAATCAACGACGAAGAGTGCCTGAGCGCAGAGAACCGCCTGCTGTTCAAGGAACTGGGCATAGAGCTGATGTTCTATCCCGAGAAGAGCGCCGCCGACGAGATAGTCAACTCGCTGAAGCACATTTCGTCGGTGGATTCGATGGACTTTGCCCACGGAAAGCTCCAGATTTCGGTTTTCAAGATAGACGAGGACTCCCCTATGGTGGACCTGAAGCTGGAGGAATTCATCCGGATAATGAAGCCGGAAGAGACCGGCCTTTTCAGGATTATCGCCATTTCCCGCGAGGGGCGCACCATCATCCCCAAGTTCGGCACCGTCTTCCGCTACGGCGACCTCTTATTCACCGTTTCCACACGCGAAGGGCTCCAAAGCATCTCGAAGTATTTCGGCAAGACCGAGCTCAACATTCAGAAAGTGATGATTATGGGCGGGGCGGCAATAGGAGAGATGGTGGCCCGCAGTCTGGCCTCGCAGGGAGTTTCGGTTAAAATCATCGAGAAGGACAGGGATCTCTGCATCGGCCTTTCGGAGCGGCTTCCCGACTCCGTGCTGGTGGTGAGCGGCGACGCGAGCAATTCCGATTTCCTGTATGAAGAAGGCATACGGGACTACGACGCCTTCATCGCCCTTTCGGGAAGCGATGAAAGCAACGTCCTCTCGTGCGTGGTGGCCAAGAAGTTCGGAGTGCCTCGCACCGTAGCGGAAGTGGAGAATATCGAGTACATCCGCCTTGCAGAGGAGCTGGGCATTGATACCGTAATCAACAAAAAGCTCATCACGGCCGGGCGCATCTTCAAGTTCACCCTGTCGGGCAGGGCCAGGTTCGTGAAATATCTCTCCGGCAGCAGCGCCGAGATTATCGAATACACGGTGGCTCCCGGCAGCGCCATAACGCGCAAGCCCATCAAGGAGCTCGACTTCCCCGCCGACGCAATAATAGCAGGCGTCATCAGGGGCAGCGAATCGTTTATCGCAGTGGGCGATACACGCATAGAAGACTACGACCGCGTGGCAGTATTCGCATTGCCGCGCACAATAAAGGAAATTGACAAATTCTTCAGGATATGACAGGTCTTTTGAAACAGCCCGCCCATAAGCCGGAGCAGACCGGGCCCGAGGCCGACGCCAGATACAGGAGGCTGCGTCTGCAGGTATTCATAGGTGCGTTCATAGGTTACGCCGGATTCTACCTCGTAAGGAAGAACCTCTCGATGGCGATTCCCGCCATGGCTCCTCTTGGCTTCGACAAGGCCGAGCTTGGTTTCGTGCTGGGCCTCAACGCCGCCGCATACGCCTTGTCCAAGTTCCTGATGGGCAGCGTGTCAGACCGTTCCAACGCAAGGGCCTTCCTCCCGCTGGGGCTCATTCTCTCTGCCATATCGATGTGCTTCATGATAGTCCCCATCCAGTTCATCGGGGCCGAGCACAAGACGCTGGCCATCGTAGTGATGGGGCTTCTGAACTTCCTCGTAGGATGGTTCAACGGTATGGGCTGGCCCCCGTGCGGCCGCGTCATGACCCACTGGTTCTCGGTAAGCGAGCGGGGCACGATGATGAGTATCTGGAATTGCGCCCACAACGTGGGAGGCGCTCTCGTGGGCCCCATGGCCACCTACGGCGCCGCCTGGTTCGGATGCTGGTTCTACGGCGGGCATGAGGAGCTTTACTTCCTTATCGGCACCTTCGCCTTCCCCGCCGCCGTGGCGCTGCTCATCGCGGTCATGGCCTTCATACTCCTCAGGGACACTCCGCAGTCGTGCGGTCTGCCTTCAATTGAAAAATGGCGCAACGACTACCCCAGGAACTACTCCGAGAAGCACGAAGAGGCGCTGTCAGCCCGCGAGATTTTCTTCAAGCACGTGCTGAACAACAAGTTCCTCTGGTTCATCGCGCTTGCCAACGCCTTCGTCTATATGGTGCGTTACGGATGCCTGGACTGGGCGCCAACCATCCTCACCGAGAAGGGCATAGACCTCAAGAGCGCTGGATGGGCCTATTTCGCCTACGAGTTTGCCGCCATCCCGGGCACGCTTCTCTGCGGCTGGCTCTCCGACAAGCTTTTCAAGGGCCGCAGGGCACTGCCTACAATGATATTCATGAGTCTGGTACTGGTGTTCATACTTCTGTACCGGAGCTTTATCGATAATCTCACCATAGTGATTATCAGCCTGATAGGCATTGGTTTCTTCATTTACGGCCCCGTGATGCTGATTGGCGTGCAGGCGCTGGACCTCGCACCCAAGAATGCCTCCGGCACCGCTGCCGGCCTCACCGGGTTCTTCGGATACTTTTTCGGAACCTTCCTCCTCGCCAACACCGTAATGGGCAAGGTGGCACAGTCGTTCGGATGGAGCTGGACCTTCCTGCTGCTCATAGCGGCCTGCCTGCTGGCAATCCTCTTCATGGGCCTCACGCTCAAGGAAGAAAGGGCGCCGAGGACAGGGTAATTTAAGAAGTTGTTTAAAATTTTAAACAGCTTCCAATTCTACGGCGCTGACAATTTGGCAGAAAAAGCGTGCTGGCAGGCTATTTGTCCGGCATCTTCACGCGACGGCCGTGCTTGACGGCCATCCAAGCTACGAAATGACAGAAATGGCAGAAGAAAAGAAAAAAACCAACAAGAACGAAGAAGGCAGGAAAGCGTCCGAGTTCCAGAAGCAGTTGAACGCTCTGCAGGAAGAGCTCAAACAGGCAAAAGACAAGCAGGAAGAGCTGGAAAAGGCCAACGCCGAATGGAAAGACAAATACCTGAGGCTGATGGCCGAATTCGACACCTTCCGCAGGCGCAGCTCCGAAGAGAAGCTGGCGCTCGTGGATTCGGCCGCCTCCGACACCATCAAGGGCCTCCTGCCCGTGCTCGACGACTGCGAGCGAGCGATGCAGATTCTTGCCGGCTCGGCAGATGAAGCCGCCCGCGAAGGGACTTCGCTCATTTACAATAAGTTGATGGATTACCTCAAGACCCGCGGACTCACGCCCATCGAGGCCGAAGGCTGTGAGTTCGACACCGACCTCCACAAGGCTGTGACTCAGTTCCCCGCCCCCAGCGAAGAGCAGAAAGGCAAGGTTCTGCAGGTAGTCCAGACGGGATACCTTCTTAAAGGCAAGGTGCTCCGCTACGCAAAAGTGGTAGTCGGGGCATAAGCAATTACGCGACAATGGCAGAGAAAAGAGATTACTACGAGGTGCTTGGCGTCCAGAAGGGCGCCTCGGCCGACGAAATAAAGGCGGCGTACCGCAAGGCCGCCATCAAATGGCATCCCGACAAGTGGGTGAACGGCACCGACGCCGAGAAGAAGACGGCCGAAAGCAACTTCAAGGAAGCTTCGGAGGCTTATTCCGTGCTCAGCGACACCGACAAGAAGGCCAAGTACGACCAGTTCGGATTCGCCGGAGTTGACGGTGCTGGCGCCCAGGACTGGAGCCAGGGCTTCGGCAGCCTCAACGACCTGCTGAACAATCTGTTCGGCGGAGCTTTC
>JAFSVP010000033.1 GCA_017444905.1 Bacteroidales bacterium | reverse complement strand
GGGCCCCGTTTGCCATTCCGGCTTTGCGAGGCTCAATTAAGTAGCTGTTACAAAACGCGATGGGCCGTATTGTTTTCAGGGCTGACGCCGGGAAGGAGGCTGGTTACGGGCATTTCGCCCGCTGCCTCGCCCTCGCGTCGATGCTGAAAGACAATTTTTACTGCGTTTTCTATACTGCCGAACCGGGAGAATGGCAGAGGAAAGAGGCCTCCGGCGTATGCCCGCTGGTCCCGCTGCCATATGGCCCCGGCGGATTTGAAACCTTCCTCGACATCCTGCGTGAGGGCGACACCGTGGTGCTCGACAACTACTTCTACGACACTTCGCACCACGATGCCATACGCTCCAGGGGCTGCCGCCTGGTATGCATCGACGACCTTCACGAACAGGAATTCCACGCCGACCTCCTGCTCTGCCCCTGCACTGGCAAGCCTGAAAAGGCGAAGGCTCCCGAATACTGCAAGGTAGTGAGCGGGCCCGGGCTGGCTCTCCTGCGCGCCCCTTTCCTTGCAGCTGCAAAAGCGCACGCATCCATAGTAAAGGGCACTGAAGCTACAAGCGCCGAAACCGCTTCCTGCCGCCGCAGAATCTACATTTCCTTCGGAGGCTCCGACCCCTGCTCGCTCACACTTCGATTTGCAAAGATGCTGAGCCGGAAGTTCCCGGAGTACGGAATAGACGCGGTAGTAGGCAACGGATTTGCGGAAGAAGACGAGAAACTGCTCCCCGCCTGCGTAAAAGTACAGCGCAATGTCAGCGCAGAGGAAATTGCAGGGCTCCTTTCCGGAGCCGCCTTCGCCGTATGCCCGGCCAGCGGCAGCTGCTACGAGGCGCTTGCCTGCGGCTGCCCGGTTTACGCCGGATACTACGCCGACAACCAGAAAGCTTTCTACGGAATGCTCTCGGAGCGAGGGCTAATCTCCCCGCTGGGCTTCCTTCCGGAGTGTCATGACTTGCCGGCGGCTTTCGGGCAGACGCCGCCCCCCGCCCCGGACGCAGGAAGCCTTTTCAGCGGCATCGCACAGCGCTACCGCTCGCTTTTCAGGGGTCTTCAGTTCGAAATCCTCAACTACGCCGGGCTTTCTCCGGAAGAGAGCCGCCAGGTATGGGAGCTGCGCAACCGGCCGGAAATCCGCTGCCTGATGTGCAACCCCGAGCCCATCCCCTTCGACTCGCACGAGCGCTTCATATCGTCTCTTAAAGAACTTCCCGACAGGATTTACCTTGCCTTCTTCGAGCAGGGCAAGCTCGTCGGCACTTATAATTTCACCGATATCCACGACGGCTCTGCCGGGCGCGGGCTCATCGTGAGTCCGGAGTATCAGGGCAGCGGGGCCGCGCTTGCAATGGAAAGCATCGCTGACGGCATAATATCCCGGCGCGGGGTAAGAAGGCTGGATGCCTGCGTGCGCAAAGGCAATCCAAGGTCGGCCGCCTATCACATAAAAGCCGGTTACAGCCCCTCGGGCGAAGACGGTGAGTATTACTATTACAGAAGAAGCCTATGAGAACGTTCATAATCGCCGAACTGTCGGCCAATCACGGCCACAGCCTTCAGACCGCGCTTGAATCGGTGCGGGCCGCAAAGGAGGCCGGCGCCGACGCAATTAAAATCCAGACTTACACCGCCGACACCCTCACCCTCGATTGCAGGAAGCCCGACTTCATCGTGGAAGGCGCCGAGCTGTGGAACGGACGCAGCCTTTACGAGCTTTACAGCGAGGCCTACACCCCCTGGGAATGGCACGAGGCAATCTTCGAGGAGGCCCGCCGCTGCGGCCTCACCTGCTTCTCCACGCCCTTCGACAAAACGGCGGTGGATTTTCTCGAAACCCTGGGGAACCCCATATACAAGATTGCCAGCTTTGAAATCAGCGACATTCCGCTGATACGCTACGCCGCCTCCAAGGGCAAGCCTATGATTATCTCTACCGGCGTTGCCACTGAAGAAGACATCAGAATGGCAGTGGACTGCTGCAGGAGCGAGGGCAACGGCGACATAACGCTGCTCAAGTGCACTTCCGCCTACCCCGCCCCCGTGGAGGACGCCAACCTCGCCACGATAGCCGACCTGAAGAGCCGCTTCGGCGTGAAGGCCGGGCTATCAGACCACAGCGAAGGCTGCGAAGTTGCACTTGCAGCCGTGGCGCTGGGCGCAGAAGTAATTGAAAAACACTTCATTATCGACCGTTCCATCGGCGGGCCTGATGCCGCGTTCTCGATGCAGAAAGACGAATTCGCCGCGATGTGCTCGTCCATCCGCAAGGTCGAAGCGGCCATCGGGAGCGTACACTACCCCACCGAAGGCGAGGCCGGCGGCTGGCGCTTCCGCCGCTCGCTCTACGTTGCCGAAGACATTCGCAAGGGCGAGCTCTTCACCGAAAAGAACGTGCGTTCGGTGCGTCCCGGCTTCGGAATGCATCCCGTCAGGCTGGGAGACATTCTCGGGCGCAGGGCCTCGCGCGATGCCGGGAAAGGCGAAAGATTCACACAGGACCTTATCGACGACAATGGAAATTGAATATCTGAGCAAGGCGAGCGCCGCCGAATGGGACGCATTCGCCTTTGAATCCGACTCCGCCTGGTTCAGGCACACCACCGCCTGGCAGAAGTATTCTTCGTGCTGCCGCTTCGACAGCAACACCCGCAACTTCTCCTTTATGGTGAAGCAGGGCGCGCGCATACAGGCCATCGTCCCCCTGCTTACGGAATACAGCTATCCTGAAATGGATTTTGACTGCTTCGCTATGTACGGCGACTTCACTCCCCTGCCGGCCTTCACCACCGACCCTACAGTACGCAAGTCCGCCATAGTGGACGCGATACGCGAAGAAATCACCGGCATAGTCGCCCGCGAGGGCATACGCTACGGCAAATTCGTCCTCGACCCCCTCGTACGCTTCGACTGGGCCCGCGACTTCGAGGCGTTCAACCTTCTCGACGCCGGCGCGAAGGCACATTTCGGCACCACCAACATAGTTGATCTCTCCGCTGATACTGACACGATTCTTCGGCGTATGCGCAAGGGCCACAAGGCAGCCATAAAGCAGGTGATGAAAGAAAGCGGCTACCGCATCGACATATTCGACTCCACCAACGTAACGAAAGACAAAGTGTTGCGTTTCAAGGAGATACACCGCATCGACGCGGGCCGCGTCACCCGTACCGACGCATCCTGGGAATGTATGTACGAATGGATACTCTCCGGCAACGGGACCCTCGTGATGCTCTGGCTCGACAGCCTGCAGGACTACGGCGCGGCGGCCCTCATCATGCATTACAAAGATGCCGCCTACTACGCTTCTTTCGCAACTCTCGACGCTGCCATCCTCAACGGTCACGGAGGCTACGCAATCCAGTGGGAGGCCATCAAGCACCTCAAGGCCCTGGGCATAACCCGCTACGAAACCGGCGACAACCACTTCACTCCCGGAGCCTCCGACAAGCTCTCGGAAATATCAAAGTATAAGAAGGGATTCCGCAGCCTCGAAATCCCGAAGCTGACTTATCGTCTCGACTTCAGCGCGGAATAGCAGGGCTGCAAGAGGAAATAATCTCCCTGCAGATTGCTTCCGCAGTGCTTCCTCCGTCACGGCAGTAAGAAAGGGCCGCACGGCCCATCGCGGCGGCATATTCGGGCTCGGACTTCAACTTCGAGTACCACTCCTGAAGCTCGCCGGCGTCGTGTACGGCAACGGCGGCTCCTGCGTTTATCAGCCTTTCGCAATGCAGCTGGGGCCCGAAATTGGGCCCGAAGCAAACAGGGATTCCGTAAGCGGCAGGCTCTATCACGCTGTGCGGTGCTCCTCCGCTGAATCCAGCTCCCACGAAGGCCGCAAAACCATAGCGGTAAAGGCGAGAAAGCATCCCTACGGCATCTACTATAAGCACCTGCGAATCCGCTCCGGAAGCACTGCCGTCTTTGAGGCGGGTGTATCGTACTGCACCTCCGCAAACCTTCTCCTCTATGGTGCAAAGCTGCTTTTCGCCCTGCTCGTGAGGGATGAAGAGGAACTTGTCGGCAGGATTTGCATTGGCAAGCGCCGTCATCACTTCGTCGTCCTCGTCGGGGAGCGTGCTTCCCGCCACGAACACCTTCCGTCCTCCGGCCCAGGCGTCCACTACGGGGTCGGACCACTCGGAAGAAGCTATCTCGTTCACGCGGTCGAGCCTCGGGTCCCCGCACAGGACGGCATTCACAAGGCCTGCGTTTTCAAGCACTTCCAGCGACGAAGGAGCATTTACGATAATCTTCCGGAAACAAGTCCTGAAGGCATCGAGGTACTTCTTGCCGATGGGTTTGAAATATACCATCGAAGGAAGGAAGCGCCCCGACACGAGGTAGGCGGGTATGCCCCTGCGGCGCAGCTCGTAAAGGTACGGAAGCCAGTAGTCGCTCACCGACAGTAACATCATTTCGGGGCGTACAGTATCGATGAAGCGCTTTGCCGCCCCAGGGAAGGGCAGCGGAAGGTAGAATACGAAGTCGGCGGCCGGGTCATCCTTCAGGTATTCGTAGCCGGAAGGAGAGAAGAAGGTTGCAAGTATCTTGCAGGAAGGGCGCAGACGCCTCAGGCCCGCAAGCACGGGGCGCACCTCCTCGAACTCTCCGTATGAGGCGGAATGCACCCAGATGATGCCGTCCACGCCCTTGCAGGCCTCCTCTATGCGGGCGGCCTGGCCTATGCGGCCCTTCAGGAACTTCCAGATTTTCGGGCTCATACGAATTGTGCTGTAAAGCAATCCGCAGACTTCAGGGCCTCCGGAGTACCCTCGAACACCACCTCTCCCCCTTCGGCGCCGGCGTCGGGGCCGAGGTCAATCACCCAGTCGGCGCTGCGGATTACGTCGGGATTGTGCTCCACCACCACCAGCGAATGTCCGGCGGAAAGAAGGGCGTCGAAACTCTTCAGAAGCTTCTCCACGTCGTAGAAATGAAGCCCGGTGGTAGGTTCGTCGAAAATGAAAAGTATCCGCTCCGCCTTGGTATTGCGGCGGCTGATACTCAGGAAGTAAGCAAGTTTGATGCGCTGGCTCTCGCCCCCGGAGAGGGTGTTGCTGCCCTGGCCGAGCCTTATGTATCCGAGGCCCACGTCCAGCAGGGGCTGAAGGCGTGAGACTATCTCCGCCGACTCCGGCTCCGTGCCTGCGGCAAAGAACTCGGAAGCCTCGCTGACGCTCATATTCAGGATATCGTCGATATTCTTGCCCCGGTAGCGGACCTCCAGGATTTCAGGCTTGAAACGCCTGCCTCCGCACTCCTCGCACACCATCGTGACGTCGGCCATGAACTGCATCTCTATCTTCACCACGCCCTCGCCCTGGCACTCGGGGCAGCGGCCTCCGTCGGAGTTGAAGCTGAAATGCGAGGGTGTGAAGCCGTTCATCTTTGCATACTGCTGAGATGCAAGCAGTTCCCTTATCGAATCGTAAGCCTTGAGATATGTCACGGCGTTGCTGCGGCTGCTCCGGCCTATGGGATTCTGGTCGACGTACTCCACGCGGGTGATGCGGTCGAGATTGCCCGAAAGGGCGCGGAAAGTCCCGGGGAGCTCGCCGGAGTCGTTCAGCCTGCGGTTCAGGGCCGGATACAGAATGTCGCCAACGAGGCTCGACTTGCCCGAGCCGCTGACGCCGGTAACTACCGTAAGCACGCCAAGCGGGAAGCGTACGTCGATATTCTTCAAGTTGTGTTCCCGGGCGCCCTCGACAGTAATCGAATAATGCCAGTCGCGGCGCGTGCGTACATAACGGTGACGCACCCCGTCGAGATACTGGAGTGTGAGCGAATCCTCGAGCTGGGCGCTGCTGTAATTGCCGGGCTGGCCTTCGAAAATGATGCGCCCCCCGAACTCGCCCGCCCTCGGGCCCATATCTATAAGGTAATCTGCGGCGCGTATAATCTCTTCGTCGTGCTCCACCACTATCACCGTGTTGCCCAGGTCGCGAAGGCGCTTCAAGACCTGTATAAGGCGCTCGGTATCACGGGGATGCAGGCCGATGCTCGGCTCGTCGAGTATGTACATCGAGCCCACCAGCGAGGAGCCGATGGCGGTAACGAGATTCACTCTCTGGCTCTCTCCGCCCGACAAAGTATTGCAGGAGCGGCTAAGAGTAAGATACCCCAGGCCCACGTCTTCGACGCAGCGAAGGCGCGAAACAATCTCGCTTACGGGCTCGGCCACTACCGCCGACTCCTGCTCTGAAAGCTCGAGCGACGACATGAAGGCCAGAAGACCGGCAACCGTCATGTCGAGAAGCTCGGTGATGGTCTTGCCGCCCACCTTCACGTATTCCGCCTCCCTGCGAAGGCGCGAGCCCTTGCACACGGGGCACACGGTCCTTCCGCTGAAACGGCTCAGCATATATTTATACTGTATCTTATAACGCTGAGTTTCAACCCATTCGAAGAATTCGCGCACGCCTACTATCGAAGTTCCGTCGTCGGGCGAGCTGCTGCGGGAATTCCATACAAGGTCCTTCTCCCGCGCAGAGAGCTCGCACCATGGCTTGAACACGTCGATGCCGTAAGAGGGGGCGAGCTGAATCAGCCGGTCGTTGAACCAGCGCATCTTGTCGCCCCTCCAGCAGGCAAGAGCCCCGTCGTAGATGCTCTTGCCCTTGTCGGGGACCACGAGGTCCTCGCTGACTCCAGTTACCTTGCCGAGACCCCCGCACTCAGGGCAGGCGCCCAGCGGGCTGTTGAAGCTGAAAAGATAGTCGTCGGGCTCGGCGAAGCTCATCCCGTCAAGCTCGAAGCGGGAGCTGAAAACAGTCAGACCTCCGCCCTCAACGGCCACTGCCATTATGCCGTCGCCGCGGCTGAAAGCCTCGGAAATGCTCGAAAGCAGGCGGTCGCGGTCGGAAAGGTCGCGGAAGCGGTCGACCAGCAGCCAGGCCTCTTCGGGCTCGGAGCCGCTGAGCACGTCCTCTATCTTCACGGGCTCCCCGTCCGCCCAGAGTCGATTGAAGCCGTCTTCCTTGAGCGAGAGCAGAAGCTCGGTGCGGTCGTTGCGGCCCTTCCATCCGAGCGAAGCAAGGATGTAGCGGACAGTACCTGCGGGCATCCGTTCAAGCAGGGCCAGGACGTCATTCACGCCCTGCTTCCTTACCTCGCGCCCCGACACGGGGCTGTAAGTCCTGCCTATGCGTGAGAATACAAGGCGCAGATAATCATATATTTCCGTAGTGGTAGCGACGGTGGAGCGGGGGTTCTTGACATTCACTTTCTGCTCTATGGCCACTGCCGGAGGAATGTCTTCTATGCCGTCGACGTCGGGCTTGCTCATACGCCCGAGGAACTGCCTGGCATACGAACTCAGGCTCTCTGCAAAGCGCCTCTGACCCTCGGCGAAGAGGGTGTCGAAAGCGAGGCTCGACTTGCCGCTGCCGGAAATGCCCGTGATTACCACGAGCTTGCCGCGTGGAATCTCCACGGTGACGTTCTT
>JAFSVP010000032.1 GCA_017444905.1 Bacteroidales bacterium | reverse complement strand
TTCCAGCTCGATGCCGGCCTCCCTGAAAGCCAGCAGGCAGAACTCGCGTACGCTGTGCTGCACGCCGGTGGCGATTACGAAGTCCTCGGGGATTTCGTTTTGAAGAATCAGCCACATGCACTCCACGTAATCCTTGGCATAGCCCCAGTCGCGAAGCGAGCTCAGGTTGCCCAGGTACAGCTTGTCCTGATGGCCCTGTCGTATGCGGGCGGCGGCAAGCGTAATCTTGCGAGTGACGAAGGTCTCGCCACGGCGTTCGCTCTCGTGGTTGAAGAGTATGCCGCTGCAGCAGAACATTCCATAGGCCTCGCGGTACTCCTTCACTATCCAGTAGCCGTAGAGCTTGGCCACGGCATAAGGGCTGTAGGGGTGGAAGGGAGTGTTCTCGTTCTGGGGGACTTCCTCCACCTTGCCGTACAACTCGGAGGTCGAAGCCTGGTAGATGCGGCACTGCTTTTCAAGTCCGCAGGCGCGCACGGCTTCCAGTATGCGAAGCACGCCGACGGCGTCGACGTCGGCGGTGAATTCCGGCGAGTCGAACGACACCTGCACGTGGCTCTGGGCGGCAAGATTGTAGATTTCATCGGGGCGGACCTGCGCCACCACCTTCACTATCGACATCGAGTCGCCGAGGTCGGCGTAATGAAGGTGGAAGTGCGGACGTCCCTCAAGATGCACTATCCTCTCGCGGAAATCAACCGAACTGCGGCGGATGATGCCGTGTACGTCATAGCCCTTTCCGAGCAGGAATTCGGCAAGGTAGCTGCCGTCCTGGCCGGTGACTCCGGTTATCAAAGCTGTTTTCATAAATATAGTTTTATTAATTCTTCGTAATAATTCTCCTGAGAAAAGCGTTCCTGCGATTCAAGCGCAATTACCTTATAATCAAAGTTCTGCTCAAACATTCCACGTATTGCGGATGCCAGAGCTGCCTCGTCTCCACTGCAAAAGAGCCCGCCGCTGCGCCCGGGTTCAATGAGCTCCGGTATGCCACCGATTTCCGCTCCCAGCACGGGCGTACCGAGGCACAGGGCCTCTATTATGGAGAGAGGATTGTTCTCGTACCACTCCGAAGGCACGACGGTAAATCGCGCACCGCCGACAATCTCTTTCACTCCGGCCCAGTCCTTCTTCCCTGCATATTCGATGTTCGGAGCCTGCGGAAGGCTTCCGGCAAGCGACCCGTCACCCACCACCACAAGACTGTAAGGCAGCCCTGCAGCGGCCTTTGCCAACGTGCTCACTCCCTTCTCGTGGCTGAGGCGCCCCACGTAGCAGTAGTAATCGCCCTTCTGCGAATAATCGCTGCGACCGCACTTGGAGGCATCCACGAAGTTGCAGAGATGCACGAGCTTATCCGGATTGAAGCCGCCTTCAGCCATCTTCGCAGCCATGAAGGAGCTGGGGCAGATGAATGAGTCGACGCTGCTCTGGAGCCTTCGGCGGTTCCATTTCAGGGTCTCGGCCCAGGCGACTGCGCTTGCGGCACGGGAATTCTTCATACAGGCGTTGCGGAGCACTGCAGACTTATCTTTGAAGCACTGCTCACATACCGTCTCTCCCCTTCTCAGGCAGTCGTACCGGGGACAAAGCAGCTTGTAATCGTGAAGAGTCCAGACTACCCTTACACCCCTGCGGGCGGCTTCCTCCGCAATTACCGGAGAGAGCTGGGAGTGTATGTTGTTAAGATGCACGACGTCCGGCCTGAAAGCATCCAGAAGGGCCCTGAAACGCGATGCCACGCCCCCGTATCCGAGGCAGCGGAGGGCATAGCGAAGCTTCTCCCCTGCTCCTCCGAACCCTACTTCCGAAGGAAAATACTCCTTCCAGCCGGAGGCCTCGTTCGAGGCGCAGTCCATAGCGAATTCCGCCACCTCGTGCCCGTGGGCGCGAAGCAGTTCCGCAAGGTTCATCGCATAAATGCAATCGCCCCCGCGCCTGTACCAGAACTTATTGCAGATAAGGATTCTCATTGTTTATAATATGTCCGGCCCCCTTTTACGTCGAGATTAATCCGGCTTGAAGACACATTGTAATACTTATCAAAAACAGGTCCGGGGGCATCCACCCTGCAATTTCGGAATAAATACGAGCCGGCCTTGTCACCGTCGCGGTCGCCGATCAGCGGATGCACTCCGCGCATACGGAAACGGCAGCGCACGAAGTTATAAACGAATTCGTCCTCGAACGGTCCGCACAGATGCGGAAGTGAAAGCAGACCCGTGTCGGATTCGGAACTGAAATCATAATCGAAACTGCAGTTCAAGAATTTAGAGTCCACGCTCGCATAGGTTCCCTCGGGGCCAAGTCCGGACTGGAAAGAAAGGATTTTCCGGGAATTCGGGCCTCTGGCTTTGAAACGGCATCTCCTGAACTCAAGGCTGATTGCCGCTTTGCCGGGGAAGTTATGTGCAGCCATCATAAAACCTGAGGAAGGCGAATTGCAGTCCGAAACAATTGAGCACCCCGTCACTTTTGCACGAATCGAACAATCCTTCAATCCTTCAAATGCAGCAGCGGAAAAACAAATGCACTCGTCGCGGGTATCGTGTTCAAAACTACAGTTACGAAGAACTATTTCACTGGTTTTGAAGTATTTGTTCATTATCCACAGCGCTCCGCCCTGACGAGAGAGTGTGTTTATACTTATATCGCATCCGCTCATTTCAAGTCTTCCGACTCCATAACTGGCAAAGAAGGTGAGATTGTTGCGAATCGACGGCGTGCTGAATCGGATTCCTCTGAGAACAGCCTCGCTGCAATTGTCAAGAAATATGAAATATGTATCGCCCACCTCGTCGGGATTGTCAAACTTGGGGCCGGGAAGATAAACTGCGTCAAAATCCTCCGCAGTGAAAGAACTGCGCCTGCGGCCGTCGGAATCGAAACGGAAAACAAGGGCGTAGCGCTCAAGCGGATATGTGTCGTCAATTACTATCCTCGCCCCGTTCCCTTTGAGCTCAAAAGATTCCGTGCGTATGGGGTCGATAGCCGTTATCAGTCTGTAAATCTTCCCTTTCGAAAGATATATCGGAGCCCCGGAAGCAATGCACGCATTGAACGCCGGCGAATCGTCGGCCAAGCCATCCCCCTTTGCCCCGAAATCTTCCGGCCTTACGGAGGCAAAAGCGGCCGGAGCAAGCGCATAAAGCATATATAGCATAAGAAAAACCGTTTTCATAATTTATGAAAGCAGTGTTTCCAACTCACTGAGGAATTTGTCCTGCGAACATTCAGCCTCGCAGAAGTTTCTGAGCCTTACTGCCATTTCAAGGCTTTCAGAAGGGTTGTCAAGACATTGCCTTACGGCAGCCTGCCATTTTTCTATCTTGTTTTCTACAAGAAGTCCCCGGCCGCAGGAGCAGTACTCCCGGCTCGTGACAGTATCGGTAATGACCACCGGCTTGCGGTTCGCCGCAGCCTGGAAAAGGACTATCAGGCCAGCCGGAGCCTGCTTGGTCAGAGGCAGGCACACAAGCGAAGATGCGGACATTGCCTCAAGAAACTCAGAATCACGAATATCGGACATTATGTGCAGGTTCGCCGGACATTGCCTTGAGAAGCCGCTTTCAGGAGCGGAAGGCATCACTGCCACGAACTCCAGTCCGGGCATAGAAGCGGCGAGTTGCCTGTAGAACTCCCAGTCCCGGCCGTTGCGGCCGCCGCAGAACACGTCATACCTGTGCGTAGCTGGCATGACGGCATAGTCGCCGTGGTAAACGTCTCGCATCAAAATGTATGAGGCATTCACGCCAAGTCTGGAGTTCAGCCAGGAGCCATATTCAAGGGAGGTCACGGTAGCAGTGAAGTCCGGGGAGGCAAGCGCCTTGCGGTACAAGGCGGAGGCGATGCGGTTCTTGAAACTGTCCTTTTGGTCAAGCAGCAGGTTCACGCATATAAAACGACGTTTCCTGAAAGTAAGGCGGCATATCCACCAGGCTATGACGGCCTGGAAATCGAACAGGAAGACAATGCGGTCCGAGCGGCGTGTCCTGTGCAGGACCTTGAGGGCTCCGGTGAACCACTGGGCCTTCCTGGATTTCAGAATCTCAGGAGGCCTAACCTCCACAAGACGTCCCGCAAAGCGCACGGTGACAAAGCCGTACACATTGTTGTCGTAAGCATCTACCAACAGATAATCCATATCAGGCCAGGGTGTTGAAATAATCTACATATCTGCTGGCAACCGCCTCTTCCGAGAAAGTCTCGCGAAGCGCGGCTGCGTTCTCCTTCATGAGCGCGTATTCTTCAGTAGTCATCGATGCAATGCGCCTGAGGGCATCCTTAAGGTCTGAATACAACACTGCAGAGCGGTTGTCGTACTGCTCCCTGAAGCATCCGTAGTCAGGAGCGAATATCGGGATTCCGTAACCTGCGGCAAGGGCAAGAGGGCCGCTCTGGGTTGCGCTTCGGTAAGGAAGAGCCAGGAAATGGTGCGAAGAAAGCAAGTCGGGAAGCTCTTCGTTTGCAATGAAACGTATCTCCAGCCTGTATGCCTCCGGAGTCTTGATGAGCGGCCGGCAGGCCTCCCAGTGCTCTCCCCTGCCCGCAATCGTAAGGCTGATATTCATTATGCCTTCGCTACGCAGTTCTTCAATGGCACTTATCAGCAAGTCAAGGCCTTTGTATTCCACGATATTACCGAAAAACAACAGCTTCGTTCCTGTTTCAAAAGGAGGTGCCTGTATTTGCGAAGGGCCGAGCTCGCGGCAGGCGAGGCTGAGCACGCCCACGCTGCGCCCGTAAATCTTTCTGAAAAGAGCCGCCTGATTTTCCGAAAAAACGCAGACATTGGCGAAGGCCCTTATCGTAAACTTTCGTATGATAGTCTGTATAAAGCGCTTCACCGGAGCTCCGAATTCGTGCATCACGACGTCGTGAAGCCCAAGTACGGTAGTTACTCGCCCAAGCCTTCGGGCGGCAAGAGTCCACCATAGCTCCTCCGTAATGCAGGAATAAACGAGGTCGGGATTACAGGACAATATATCTTTCACAATCCTGCGGTAAAAGCCCAGATTGCGGGGGTTGCGCTGGCGATACTGCCTCGGGCAGAGATGAAGTTCGATTCCGTACTTCGAGGCGTATTCTTCGAGCTCACCGGGAGTGTAATAAATCTTGCGGTCGGTATAGTAAACTGCATACCAAACCACCTTGAAACGGGCGGCAATATGCTTAAGTACAGACATGTCGACGTCAATGTAACAGTCCGGATTTATGTATACGAGAGTTTTCACTTGGAATCAATATGCAAAAGGAGCCTCAGGGCATCTTTGGCAGTTTCCAGCTGGGACATATGATTGCTCAGCTTTACCAGCAGCATTTCCCGATGCGTTTTACGCAGGTTCTCCGGCTTGGATGAAATACCGTCATAAGCCTTGTATCGGCATACGGTTACGGGCACGTAATGATAAGCTCCCGCGCCGTAACGTTTCCAATACCGGCAGGCAACGTCGTAATCGGCGCATATCCTGTAGCGGAGGTCATACCTGCAGTCGCTTTTGTCGGAGATACTGTAAAACACGGCCTGATGGCTGTAAGGCTGATACTTGCTCATCATCCTGCCGAGCCCTTTCAGATCTGCTGTAGGATGGAGGACGGACCTCCCGTCAGGATAAACATATTCGGTATTACCGTACACTACCTTCTTGCCGCTTACAAGCTCAGTATCGGCGAACATGGCAGAAATCACGCCCGGGCCGGAATATACGTCACCCGCATTCATAAATGCGCACCACTCGCCGCTTGCCAGCTCAAGGCCTTTGTTCATTGCGTCATATACTCCGGAGTCTGGTTCGCTTACAAATACAGAAATCCTGTCACCGAACTCCTTTACCACATCTACAGTACCGTCGGTCGAAGCTCCGTCAACCACTATATATTCCAGGTCTGGCCAGTCCTGGGCAAGCACGCTGGATATAGTCGCCCCGACCGATGCGGCACAATTGTAAGTAGCGGGTATGACGCTGATTTTCATTATTTTACAAGGCTCCAGTCAAGCTCCGAATGGAGTGACCTGACTTTTGAATACGAATTATTCTCCTCTATCTGGGCACGCGCCGCCCCGGACAAGGCGGAATACACTGCATCGGAACTGAAAACATATTCAATTCCGCGCATCAGTTCAGCCGGAGTGTTGTTTTCAGTCACGAAGCCCGATTCGCCGTGCCTTATGAGCTCCGGAATGCCTCCAGTGCGGTAACCTATGCAGGGGCGGCTGCAAGCCATCGCTTCCATCACCACGTTGGGATAGTTCTCGGCCTTGGAGGCTATGATGAACGCATCCGAGGCATTGTAGGCCATCACGAGCGAGAGGTCGTCATACAGGAAGCCGGTAGTGCGTATCCTCATAGGAATGCCTTCCAGCACTGCCGAGTCCGGCTCACCTATCACGAGTCCTTCATATCGCGACGGGTCAAGCCCCTTCAGGCACTCCCGCACGTCTGCAAAGCCTTTGTAAATGCTCTTCAGCGAGGCGGCACCGAACAGAATCGTGCGTTTCGCGGGGTCGAGGCCGAAAAGCTCCTTGCAGGAAAAGTTCAAGGGCTTGTAAACATCGGTATCGAGAACATTCGGGACATTCAGTACCGGGTGTCCCTCAGCCAGCACGCTGGAGCGGACCAGGTCTCCAAGCCAGCGGCTTGGCGTAACGAAACTGAGGTTCCGGTACTTTTTCCAGTGCCTGAGCTTGTCCTGCAGCTGCCTTGCGGCGAAACTCTTCTCGGAGGTGTTGCGTATCAGCGGACAATCCTTACAGTCGCTCTCAAATCCTTGGCAATCAAACGAATAATGGCATCCTCCCGTTATCGGGAACATATCGTGCATATACCAGAATACCGGTTTTCCCAGCTTCAGGATACACTCCACACCCTTTAATGAAAGCGTGTTATTGTTCACCCAGTGAAGGAAGATGGCGTCAGCCTCGCGGACTTCCTTCATCGAAGCAAAATCGTGCCCATAACTCATTGCCCCGAAATTTCCAAGCGCATCAAGCCTTGCATCCTTTCGGGCAAGCAGCCTGCGATAAGCCGAATGCAGCAGTTTCCCGTATCCGGTCACCCCGCAGACGACACCGGGCCTTCCGAAGTGTTCTTCGGCGACGACTACGACTGAATCCGCTCCGGCAGCCCGCATAGCCTCCGAATGCCGGATGCAGGCTATCGCAGCTCCGCCCATACTGTCACTGGCTGATATGTGAACTATTTTCATTTTCAGTAGCTTTTTTGTATTGAGAAGCTGTTTTGAAATGGTTGCCGAATTTTATTATTGTGGATTTGTCGAGGTTGTTTTTTCGACGGAAGAAGGAGCGTAGTGGATCGTTCTACGTGACTGATGACGGCGGAAAAACAGAACGGCAAGACACTGTAAGAAAAGAGAGTAATCGTTTCAAAACAGCTTCTGAAGACTCACGCTGACCATAAGCCAGAATATCACGGTTTTTACCGCAAAATGCGAGACCGGCGTAGTCATATATAAATCAAGTATATAGATAGCCAGAAGAAGCCCCATCCCGACCAGCAGCGCCTTGCCTGAGCGAAGGGCGCGTATCATGGCCGTAAAGAGGAACGACAGTACGGCGACCACATACAGGATACCGCCTTTGAGTATCATCAGCAGATAGCCCGTTTCTATCACGTCGCGGTCCATCGATACTTCATAAGTATCTTCACTCTGAGTCATCTGCATATAGGTGCCGTCCATTCCCCGCCCTATGACCCAGTCGGTCACGGGAGAACCCGCCATATCCATCAGAAAAAGAAGCTCAACCTGACTACGGGTATCTTCAAGCCCTCGGTTCAGGATGCTCTGAAACACCGACGAAGAAAGGGACGCCCAGTTAGTAACCACGAGCAGGACAATCGCGCCCGCACCCGAGAGCAGCGCAATCCTTGCCTTCACGCTTTTCCTGAATGCCGTCGCATTTCCCATAATGAAAGCCGTCACGAACATAAGGCTGAGCGACACTACCATATTTCGCCTGGCGTTCAGCAGCATCAGAAGAAAATAAACGCCAAAGAGCGCGAATACGATAACTCGCCGGCGCAGGGGGAGCTTCTTCCTGAAGAGTATGAGAATGATGCAATATACAGGAAGATACGCACCTACTGCCTCTGCCGAGTAATGTTCCAGTACAAGATCCGTCTGGTTCAGTAGCCAAATAGGTACCGAAATCAGCGAAGACCAGAAGAGCACCTTCAGTATTGATTTGATATACTGCTTGTTGGGAAGCGACAATATCACGAAAGGCAGAATATACGCAGGCACTCCGTGCAGGTTGAACTTGTCGAGAAGGAGAGATTTGATTCCGCCACCGTAATGGCCCCGGACGACGATGAAGAGATTACAGGCCGCAAGCACCAGAATCATCACCAGCTGCCATCCGCGGTACTTTGCATTCGCCTTGCAGGCGTATATCCTGTACGTAAACCACAGCATTCCGCACAGGGCCAGCAGCTCGAGAATGCGCACGAGGGTTGAAGGCAGCAGGGCGTCGAGCAACTGCGGCGCCGCAAGCCGGGCCGTAATGCAGGCATATACGGCCATAACATATTGTTCAACCTTGTTTCCCTCAGCCATATCAGGCGTTCTTCAAAAAACGGCAGCACTGGACGGGGGCCAGCAGCAAACCGTTGAAATTAGCTACAATTGAAGCTATCAGCACCGATTTTACACCCCAGCCCCAGCCTATGAGCAGGAAGCACGTTCCCAGGAACACCAGCGGCGACACAAGGCTGGCTATGGTCTGGACCTTCAGAATACCCGCTCCGTTAAGTACGTTCACGAATATGGAGCCGTACATCATGGCCAGATTGAACAGCATAACCCACAGCGACACCTCGAACGGGACGGATACCATATCACCCACCCACAACTTGTAAAGAGGCCCTGACAGGGCGAGCATAAGCAGCGTCCCCGCCACGAAAACCACGAACAGCAGAAGATACTTCTTCACGGCCCCGCGTACCCACGGCAAATCCTTTTTCGCCACCGCGTCGGTCACGGCGGCCCACACCGGTGTGAGCATCGTCACCCAGAACATGTACGGTACGTTGAAGTACTTGTATGCGATATTGTACTCAGTTACTTCCGTGGCTCCGAAATAGTGGATTATGAGGAAGTTCGTCATCTGGTACTGAATCACGTAAGCTATCTGGATGATGAAGAACTGCACGCCGAGGCTGAAAAGGCCGGGAGCCGTGGAGAAGTCCACGTCGCGGAGCGAGGGTCGTATAGTCCTGTAGCGTCCGGCGAAAAGGCCCGCGTTGAACAGGCCCATTACGACGAGCGGACAGGCGCAGAGCGCAATGCACAGCTTGACGAGGCTTCCGTCAGTAGTCAGGGTAAGAATCCATATCACGGCCAGGGTCAGGAACTGCTGAACGAGCTGGCTCAGGGCCGCCACCGCCGGACGCTGGTCAGCCTGCAGTACGATTCCAACCGTGGACAGGATGAAATTGATGCAGAAGTAAGTGACTACTATGCAAATCGATGCCAGAAGGCCTTCCACGGCACCCTGACTTATATTCAGGATGGAATTCCAGTCGAGAAGCGGAGCCGCCACCAGCATTATGACCATCAGGGGCACGAAAATCAGGACCAGCAGCGCATAGGTCGTGCTGACATATTTTTTCGCGAGTACCGTGTCGCCGTGGGCAAGGGCTTCGGCGAGGCGGTTCTTCAGGCCGTTGTTTATGCCAATGTCAAAGAAGCTGAACCACGCCACCATCGAACTTATGGCCAGCCAGACGCCGTAGGTGTCGGAGCTGACGTAACGGAGCGTGAGCGGGACCAGGAGCAGGCCTGTCAGGATATTCCCGCCCTTGATGAAAATCATCGCGGAAATATTCTTCCTGGCCTTCCGGGACCTTTCTCCCCCGCCGGAGAACAGCGACTTTATTTTTTCCAGCATATCCATCCGAAGCACAGGAGAGCTCCGAACAAGAACCAGATTATTGCAAGTTTGACTTTCGAAGGACTGCCGATATGGGGCGCGATGCCGGGCTGGATTACCACGAGCACCGGGGATTCCTGCTGGACCCTCGCCTCGGCTGCCAGAAGGTTCTGGGCAGTCTGATTGTACATCTGGTAGCGCAGGTTGGCCTCGTTCTGAAGGTGCTCCTGCTCGATGCGGTAGCGGTTGCCCGAAAGATTCTGGTGCGAATCGGCGTAATTGGCGTAGTCGCGCTTGGCTTCGAGGTAGGCCTCGCGGGTGTCTTCATAGATTATCTTGTAGTAATCCACGTTCTCGCGGGCTTTCTCGGTGCGGTACTCCACCACGAACTGCTGCAGCTTCTCTATCACGTAGTTGGCAAGCTGCGCGGCGATAATCCTGTCCTGCATAGTAACCTTGAGCGAGAGTACGTAGGTGCGCTTCTCGACCGAGGCCGTGATGCACTTCGAGAGGGCCTTCACCACCGACTCCTGCTGGCGGGTAAGCCTCAGGGAGTCGAGATTCGCGTGTCCTTCGGCCTCGTCGAACTCGTCTTTCTTCACGAAAATGCTCTTGACGGCCTCGATACCCATCCTCGGCAGTCCGAAGACATAACCCCACCAGGGCTGGCGGCAGTAGTTGACCATATAGTCGTAGAGGTCGGTGTGTACCAGAGTATCCTTATGCTCGAAGGTCACGGGCATATCGAAGAGACCGGTCTTAAAATTCGTGGACTTGATAATCTCGGGATAGAGGTCGGGATGCATCGCGTCGGTAAGGGTCATCGTATTCATATTGATGCCCGCAAGGCTTGCCAGAGAGCTGAGGCCGCCGGCGCCGGTCCTGGTGGTAATCTCGGGAGCCACGACCGCTTTGGTTGTGTAGGTCTTCGGTGTGCTGAAGCCTATCATTATTCCGAAAAGCGAGCCGCAGAAGCCCCAGAGCAGGATTTTCTTCCATTTCTCACGGGCAAGGCGCAGGTATGGTTTAATGTCGGGAGCGGAGTTGCCGACTTCCTCGACATCGTCGAAATCGTCAAATTCTTTCATACTCGTGTACTTTGAAGAGTCTTACTTCTTGAAAAGGCTGACGATGGTCGCAATCATCGTCGTCACGGAAGCGGCCGAGGTGCCTATGGCCAGCCACTCACCCGTAGTCAGCTTGTCTTTCGCGGCCCTCGACGGGACCACGATTTCACATCCCGGTTCAGCTACTGAGCCAAGACCTGCCGAGACCGTGCCGTTCATATACACTACGTAAGTCTTGGCGCGCCTCGCCTGGTTGCTGAAGCCGCCGGCCTGCTTCACGTAGTAGCGTATGGGCTTGCCCGTGATGAAGTGCACAGTGTTGGGGTATAGAACCTCGCCCTGCACCCGCACGGTGGAGGTCTCCTCGGGGATAATCAGCTCGTCGCCGTCTCGCAGCACGATGTCGTAGTCGGAGCCGGGGTTCTTGAGGGCCTTGTCGAGTTCGAGACCCACAGTGTAGATTTCCGACACCTTGACCTTGTTCACGTCGATTGAATCCTTGGTGCTGGCGTTCTGGGCTATGATGCGGGCCATCGTAGTGCGCACGTTGCGCTCGTACTGGTTTATCTTGCGCTTCAGCATAGCGCCGTGCACATTACCCTTGGGGGTAGGGCCTCCTGCCCTGTGGACCAGTTCCGACACCCTTTCGCTGTTGGTCACGAGGGTGTACTGGCCGGGGAAGGTCACCTCTCCGGATATGGTCACGTTGCGCTGCTCGCTGTAGGTAGGGCTGCGGCGCACAGACACCACGTCGTAAGGCTCCAGTTCGAAGGCGCCTGCCCCGTCCTCGACGAGACCGTTCTTGATTGCCACCGAGAAAATCACGGCCAGGGTGTCCTGCGCGCTGGTGCTGGTAGGATCAACGATGCGGCGGGCGATATCGACTTTGGCAGAAGAAGCGCCTTCGGCAAGTCCTCCGGCAAGGAGTATGAGGTCTTCCACGGAAGTATGCGCGGCGTACTGATAGTAGCCGGGGTTCACCACGTAACCGGTGATATGGAAGTCGCCCTTCTCCTCTATCTCGTTGACATTGAATATGACGAGCCTGTCGTTACGCTGTAGGAGAATGTCCTTCGCATTGCCTTCCACAATCCCCTTGAGGGGCACGGGCACTATTTCCAGCGAACGGTCGGGGCGCTCGCGCACTATCTGGGCGCGGCCGGTGAACGCATCTTCAAGAAGGCCGCCTGCGTGGGCTATCAGCTGGCCTACCGTAGCCAGGTCGCCGCCGAGCTGGAACACGCCGGGACGGTAAACGGCTCCGCTCACCTCGACCTTGTTGCTGAATATGTCGACCTCGCTCACGCTCACGCTCACGGCATCGCCGTCGGCAAGGGCGAAGCTCCCGAATTCGGCCTCGTTGACGGTAAATATGTGGTTGGTGCGGCCGTCGTTGCGCTCGACGTTGACGGAGCCCCTGAACGCTCCGCCAGCGAATCCTCCTGCATAGCCGAGGAGCTGCGAAACGCTTTCACCCTCCTTGAGCTCGTAGAACATGGGGCGCTTCACTCCCCCGCTTACGCTGACAAGCTCGGAATATGCAGGCACGATCAGCACGTCGCCCTCCTTTACCGGAAGGTTCTTTTCAGAAAAGCCGTTGAAAAGATATTCATAAACATCCACTTCGGCGAACATTTCACCTCCGCGGACGAGCTTCACGCAACGGAGCGAACCTGTTTCAGTGACTCCGCCCGCCCTGTAGAGAGCGTTGAACACGGTGGAGAACGACGAGAGCCTGTATGTTCCGGGGACTTTCACCTCACCGAGGATGTTCACCTGCACCGTGCGAGCGTTGCCGAGCGTAACGCTCAACTTCGACGAGGAGTTGGCAAGCGAAGAGAAGGCCGTGCGCGAAAGCGAAGAGCGTATCTTCGAGGTGGCCTGCTTGACGGTAAGGCCGGCAAGCTGGATGGGCCCGACCTGAGACACTATGATGCGGCCCTCGGGAGTAATAATCTGGCGGATTGTCGCCTCGCTGGCTCCCCAGATGTCTATCACGACCTCGTCGCCGGGGCCCAGGATGTAGTCCTCGGGAGTCGCGGCATTCTGGTTGGGTTCGAAACTAAGCGACGAGGTGGTGAACACGTTGTGTCCGTAAATAATCTTGTTGCCTGTCTCGTCATAGAGTTTCTCATCCAGTTCCTTTTCGTCCTCATCATCGGCTCCCGCCTCCTTTGTCTTCGACTTGGTCCTGTCGGTCTTGGAAGCCACGTCGGCGTCGGTCTTGCTGTCGGGGGCTTCGGTGTCGGCAGCCTTGCGCTCCGGGCGGACGGTCTCGAGCTTGTTAGTCTTGACCTGCACGCCCGAAGTGCTGACGTCGCCGCTCTTGTACTCCTTGAAGAGGCGCTTGAGCTGCGTGGTGGTCACGCCCTTGGCCATCAGTTCCGCCCCTATCTGGCGTTCGGTCTTACCGGCCGAAACGCCCTGGGCGATGTAGGTAATAATCTGGTCATCAGACATTTGCGCAAAAGCGGAGGGCACTGCCAGAGCAAGCGCCGCGACGACCAGCAGAATGATTTTCTTATTCATAAATTCAAAAAAATATACAACTCCGTTACCGCCTGTCACACCTTGAAGATGCGGGCACACACAAAAACGGATTCGGAGAAGAACGAGCCGCCGTCAGGGAACGAGCCCGAGGAGCTTTTTCTTAATCTTCGAATCCAGGAAATGCTGACGCGACTCCGCCCGGTGCAGGTCGGTGCCGCTGAAATTATACATGCCGTTGCGGAGCAGATACTCCGCCTTCGCCTTCGCTTCCGGGCCGTAAGCGCCCGTAAGCGAGGTCAGATTCAGCTGGAACTCCACGCCCATAGTCTTGAGCTCCGAGTACTGCCTCTCCTCCATATACATAT
>JAFSVP010000031.1 GCA_017444905.1 Bacteroidales bacterium | reverse complement strand
TTACGATACCGGTACGGATGGGAACCATAATGGCGCTCGCCCCGAAATAGCAGGCCGTCTTCACTGCCGTGATGACAGAGAGTGCAAGGCAAAGGGCCAGCAGCACGTTGCCGGCGCCCCACTTCACCATCAACCCCGATACGAACCAGTAGAGATTGTTCACGGCAAGGTCGGTAAGACTCGCGCCCGGGGTGTTCCACGCCATGAACTCATAGCTCATCTCGTTGATATTGAAGAGTATCTGCAGTATGGGAATGAGCAGCGAGAAAGAGAAGATATTGAATACCGCGGAAAGGACGTTGAGCACGACCGACCCGCCGAGATAGCCGCCGTAAGGTGCGGCGTAGCGCTTCAGAACCTTTAAAAACTGCCTCATACCCCTATCCCCATCCACTTGTACATAATTACATAAATCACTCCGCTCACCACGATGACCGCAGGAATGGTAAGGAACCAGGCGACTACGATGTTCTTGGCGGTAATCCAGCGCACTGTCTTGAAGCCGCGTGTGAGTCCGGTGCCGATGATGGAGCCGGTAATGGTGTGGGTGGTGCTCACGGGGATGCCAAGAACGGCAGTGAGTATCAGGGTGATGGCTCCCGAAGCCTCGGCGCAGAAGCCCTGAGTGGGATAGAGCTTGCTCAGGCCGTCGCCCAGTGTGCGGATGACGCTCCATCCTCCGGTGACGGTACCGAGGGCGATGAGCCCGTAGCAGGTGTATTTAAGCCATCCGGGGACGAAGAATCCGGTGTAACCTGCAGCCCTGGCAGCCTCTGCTCCGTTGCCATACAGCAGCTGGAGTACCGGATTGGAAGGGTCTGCCGCAAATGCTGAAGCGAAGAGAATCGCTATTATACCCATCGTCTTCTGCCCGTCGTTACCTCCGAAACCAAGCGAGAAAGCGGCGCTCGAAACGAGCTGCATACGCCTGAAGGCCTTGTCAACCCTCCTTGCCCTCGCACGGCGGAAAATGAGCATGAACAGGCAGTTCAGGAAGAAGCCCATCACCATTCCCAGCACGGGAGAGATGACGATGAACGACACCACCTTGAAGATGCCGGAGCCAATCAGGTGTGCCGCACCGTAACGGAACCACACGGGGCCGATGAGCCCGCCTATGAGAGCGTGGGAAGCTGAAATAGGAAGACCGACCTTCGTGCAGATGAATATCCACAGCACAGAGCCCAGCAGGGCCGCGAGTATGACGTAAACGTCAATTTTCTCCTTGTCAACTATGCCTTCGCCCATAGTGGCCGCCACCGTGGTGTCGAAGATGAACAGCGCCATGAATATCCAGAACGCCGCCCAGCCGACAGCCACCTTCGGCGGAAGAGCCTTGGTAGCCACCACCGAGGCGATGCAGTTGGCTGCATCGTTCATCCCGTTGGTAAAGCTGAACACCAGCGCTATGAACGCCGTTATCAATACTACCGCCAACATATCAGCTGTTCTTTACCACTATGCTGCGTACCTTGCTCGACACCGACTTGGCCACGTCGGAAGTATCCTCGAGCGCCTGGGCTATGTTCTTCTTCTTCACGAGCTCCACTGCATCCTTCTCATACTCGAAGAGATTCGACATATAGCTCTCGTAGATATCGTCCACCGTGTGCTCTATGGTCTTTATCTTGTCGCAGAGCTCGTCCAGGGCCTTGGCCTCCTTGCGCAGGGTGTCGAATTTGCGCGTGATTTCGACCATCAGCTTCGCGTCCTCTACTATGTATTCGGCTATCTCTATGAGCTTGCGGGAAGGATCCTTGGGCTGGTAGATGGCGATTTTCTTGGAAGAGTCGCGTATCGTGTCGAGGAAGGTGTCCATCATATCGGCGAGCTCGTGGATATCGTCCCGGTCGAAGGGAGTCACGTAGGCGTCGATGAGCACGTCCACTATCTTGTCGGTGATGCGGTCGCCCTCGGTCTCGTGCTCCTTGATGCGGTGCGCGAGCATACGGCGTTTGTCGGGGTCCGTCTCCCTGGTCTGCTCGAGAAGCAGTTCGGCGGCCTTGAGAATGTTCTCCGCGGAGCTTACGAAAAGCGGAAAGAAATTCTTCTCCTTTACTACGAAAATCTGGAGGAAACTGTCTATATTCATAATTGATAAACTATTGCAAGTGTGGCGCCGAAGCCTCTGGGGAGAATGTCCCCGGCATCGGCATAAATTGAAGGGATAATCGAAAGAGGCAGCCGCCATAGCCGTACGATGGCCGAAAAGGCTGAGCTGAACTGCCTCAGGGGAACGTCGGCATAGCTGCCGTCGGGGAGCACGTAGGCCCGGGTGAAGACTCCGTCGTAGAGGTAGCGCCCGTAGTTCTCGGAATAAGTGAGCATCAGGCGGTAAGGCAGCTTGCGGAAGAGCTTGCCGCTCACTCCGAGATGGTGGGCCTTCAGAAGGTTGTTTTCAGTTCCGAAGGTGACGGTGCGGCGTGACACGGTGCCTGCGATGGTACCCGTCGGGAAGAACAGGGGATTTGCAATCTGCCGCCCGTAATATGTCCAGCCCGACTTGAAGGAGTAGTTGTTGGTGTAGTTGTCGGCTCCGCCGAGAATGAGCTCGCCGTCGATGATGCGGGGGTCGCCGGAGTCGATTTCTTCCTGAGTCGCGGGGCGGCGTTCCTTGGTCCCCGACTGGTTCATCGTATAGTGGAATTCATAGGCCACGTCGCTCACCCAGCGGTCTTTATCCTTGAAACTCAGGGCTATGGTATTGACTCCGTCGGGGAAGTTGCGAAAAATCATCCCGGAGCGGTCTTCGTAAGGAATGTCGTGCCGGAGGGTGAGAGTCCAGTTTTCAGCACGCCAGTCGGCCCGCAGGATTTCGCTCCCGCGATGGTCGCCGAGAGCATTGATTCGCTCGCCTTCGGGAGCATCGGAGCCGCCGGATGCTCCGACAAGGATTCTCAAGTAGTTGAGGAAAGTTTTCGGGAACACGCCTTCCGATGGGCTGGTGCCTCCCCAGATGGTGTAATGGTCTATGCCGGCGGTGAGGAAGAGCCTCTCCCCTATCCTCCCTTCAAGGAAGGCGGCGGTATTGTGAACCATCGAGCCGCGTACGTAGCGGGTGTCGGTGGTAAACCAGTCGCCGAAGCGTCCGCGAAGCTTGAGGCGCCCTCCGGTAAAAGGTATAACGAGCGGTTCGAGGTTTATCGAGGCCCCCGGCATCGTGCGGGCGTTGCCGCTGTTGATATAGCGACCTCCGGTTGAGGAAACGGAGCCCAGGCGCGGGTCGGAGCCAAGGAAATCCTGTTCAGTGCGCTTCAGGCCGGCATCGAGCCTGAGGCACTTCCAGCGGAGCGAAGCGAAAGCCTCGTCGGGGATGAAACCGGCGGCGGAGTCCCTGTCGTTGCGTACGCCGAGCGACAGACCCCAGCGCCACTGCAGCGTATGGTTTTCGTCGAAAGAAGTCCCGGCCCTCACGAGGGCGAGGGCGCCTGAGCTTTCAGGCATTATCCCGTAAGAATTCGCGGTGGCCCAGAACGGCATCGTACCGTTCTGCGAGAGGGCTCCGAGGAGCATCAGCGACACCACGAAATCGTTCATCTATATCTCGTCGCTGTAAACGGCCCCGGGGAGGTCGTGAAGGTTGTAGCGCGAGGCCATCGACATACCGTATGCTCCGGCTGACTTGATGGAGAGAAGGTCGCCCCTCTGCGTCTTGGGGAGGGTAATGCTCTCGTCGAAGATATCGGTGGACTCGCAGGCAGTGCCTGCTATAGTATAGCGCTCGGTATCAGTGGCTTCGGAGGTAACATTCTCGATATTGTGGTAGGCGCCGTAAAGGGCGGGGCGGATGAGCTCGGTCATACTGGCATCCACGATTACGAGCTTGCGACCGGTGGCCGTGGTCTTGTTGTAGAGCACCGAGGTTATCAGCTCTCCGCACTGGGCCACGAGCGAGCGTCCGAATTCGAAATGAACCTCGCATCCGCCAACTTTCAGGTGGGAATTGATGATTGAGAACACCGATGCGAAATTGGGCACGGGCTCGTTCTCGGGGAAGTCGTAGTTGATGCCGAGGCCGCCGCCAACGTCCACGAATTCGAACTCGAGGCCGAGGCCGGTAAGATGCTCCACGATGGAGTTGACCTTATGGCAGAGGTATTCGAAAACATGCAGTTCGCGTATCTGGGAGCCTATGTGGAGATGCATTCCAGCTATCTTTACGTTCTTCAGGGAACGGATGAAGTCTATCTTCGCCATCACTTCCTCGTAGGAAATGCCGAACTTGCTGTCGGCCTGACCGGTATCGATGCACTTGTTGGTCTTGGGGTCGATATCGGGATTGATGCGGAGGCCCACCCTCTGCACCTTGCCCAGAGCCCCGGCTATGGCGTCTATGTTCTCCAACTCCTGCAGGGACTCGCAGTTGATTGCAAAAATGCCTGTCTCCACTGCGTAGCGAATCTCCTTGTCACGCTTGCCCACACCGGCGTAAACGATGCCGGAAGGGTCGAAACCGGCCTCCACGGCGCAGCGAACCTCGTTGCCGGAGGCGCAGTCGACGCCGATTCCGAATTCGCGCACCGTCGCCACGATGCGGGGGTCGAAATTGGCCTTGATGGCATAATGAATCTTGTACCCGTACCTTGCGGCCAGCGACACTGCGCTCTGCAGCGTCTGCCTCAGGAGGTCCATGTCGTACAGATAGAACGGAGTTTCGTACTTGCGCAGCTGCGCTGAAATCTTTCTGCTAAGCATAACTGATATACACTACTTTAACTAACTATTTCAATCTTCCGGGATAGGCTTCGAGGGCCTTGGCGAGGCAGACGAGGGCCTTGGCAAGGTCTTCCTTGTTGAGGACATAGGCAATTCGCACCTCGTGCCTGCCCTCTCCAGGCTCGGTATAGAAACCGGAGGCCGGAGCCATCATCACCGTGGCTCCCTCGTACTGGAACTCGCTCAGGCACCAGATACAGAACTTCTCGGCATCGTCCACCGGGAGCTTGGCCACGGTGTAGAACGCGCCCATAGGTATGGGGCTGTATACGCCGGGGATACGGTTCAGGCCGTCAATCAGGAAGTTGCGTCTGTCGAGATATTCCTCGTAAACGCCCTGCATGTATGCCTTGTCAACCCCTATGCTCGCCTCGGCTACTATCTGGCCTATGAGAGGCGGGCTGAGCCTCGCCTGGCAGAACTTCATCACGGCGTCATGCACCTGCTTGTTCTTGGTGCAGAGACAGCCTATGCGTATGCCGCACTCGGAATAGCGCTTCGATACGGAATCGAAGAGAATCACGTTGTTCTCGATACCGGAAAGATGGAAGGCGCTGATATAAGGCATACCCGTGTAGATGAACTCGCGGTAGACCTCGTCGCTGAAAAGGAAGAGGTCGTGCCTGCGCACTATATCGCGTAGACGGTTCATCTCGGCGCGGGTGTACAGGTATCCGGTGGGAGTGTTGGGGTTGCAGATGAGGATAGCCTTGGTGCGGGGAGTAATCTGCTCCTCGAAAGCTTCTACCGAAGGCAGGCGGAAACCGTCTTCGATTGAAGTCTTCACCGACTTGATGACGGCTCCCACGGAAATGGCGAAGGCCATGTAATTGGCGTAGAAGGGGTCGGTGACTATGATTTCGTCACCGGGACTCAGGCACGCAAGGAAGGCGAAGAGCACCGCCTCGGAGCCTCCGGAAGTGATGATGATTTCGTCGGGGCTGAGGTATATGCCGTACTGGGCATAGTAGCTCACCATCTTCATGCGGAGCGAGAGGTATCCGTCTGAAGGGCTGTATTCCAATATCTTGCGGTCTATCGAGTGGAGCGCGTCAAGGCCGCACTGAGGGGTCTTGATATCGGGCTGGCCTATATTGAGGTGATAAACCTTGATGCCGTTGCGCTTGGCCGCGTCGGCATAGGGAGCGAGTCTCCGTATCGGGGAGCTCGGCATATTCTGTGCTCTCTGGCTGATTTCCATATCCTGCAAATTAAGGAAGCACTATCTTCCTAATTTGCAAAGATAACAAATAATATTATAAAAATTTATAATATTAGGCGCACGCCGAGAGTGGCGGCGAAGTTACGGGAAAGCAGTTCTCCGACATCGGCAAACAGCCCGTAAACCACGTCCAGGGAGCATCGCCCGAGGGCGAAGGGCACGAAGCCCGACAGGCCGGCCGAGAACTGGAATAGCGGCGTATCGAGGGTTTCCGGCTCCCACCAGTTCCAGCCGCTGCCCCAGCTGGACTTACCCGTATATGGCTGAAAATAAGTACCATAGTCCCAGCTGGCAGTAAGCATCAGGCGGTACGGGGCCTTGCGGAAGAGTTTCCCCGAGAGTCCTGCATGAATGGCCTTATAGCGGTTGTTCAGTATGTTCACCACACCGTTCTTGTCCGGTCCCGTAAAGAAGAGGGGCCCGGCAATGCTTCTGCCGAAATGCGTCCATCCCGACCTGTACTCGCCGTTGTTGAAATAATTGTCGCCCCCGAAAATATTGAGCCCTGGGTGCCAGGGGATGATTTTTCCGCTTTCGTCGGTCTCGCTTTCGTGAAGCGTGCCCGACTGCCACATAGTATAATGAAACTCAAGAAGGGCGTCGCTCACCCAGCAGTCTTTGGACTCACGCGACCATTGCAGTGTATAAACCCCGTCGGGGATATTGTTGAACCGCATTCCCGACTTGTCGGCATAGGGTTTTTCATACTGGAAGGTGACCGCATGCCCGCCTCCCTTCCAGCCGAGGCGCAGCTGTTCCGCCCCGCCGTGGTCTCCGAGGACGTTCACCTTGTCGCTGCGGCTGCCCGACGAAGAAGCGCCCTTGCCGACGCATACCCTCAGGTAATCTCCGAAAGTCGAAGGCATCGGCCCCAGAGTCGGACTCACCCCGCCCCACAGAGCGTAGTGGTCAAGGCCGGCCCGTATGAAGAATCCGCCTCCGGAATCAAATGTAAGATAAGCCCTTACGCGGTGAGCCATAGCTCCCTGCACATAGCGCTGGTCAAGGGTCCAGAAATCGCCCCAGGCCCCTTCCAGCAGAAGATGCCCTTTAGTAAATGGAATCTTCCAGGGTTCGAGTGTAAGCTGCACTCCCGGCATGGCGCAGGCGTTGCCGGCTTCCACCAAATGACCGGAAGTCACCGACAGCGAGCCAAGCGAAGGGTCGGCGCCAAGAAATTCCGGCTCCCGGTGCCAGATGCCGGCATCGAGCCTCAGGCTTTTCCACCTTCCGCCTAGATAAGCCTCGTCGATATATCCCTTCAGCGGCGAACTCCCGGGGTCAAGCGGCGCCACGGGCTGCCAGTTCGCAGCCAGCGAAACTCCCTCCCGCCATTGGAAGGTCTTGCTCTCGTCAAAGAGGATGCGTTCCGCCACGACGGCAAAGGCGCCGCTGTTTTCGGGCATAATTCCCCACTGGTTCGACACGGCCCAAAACGGCAGGGAGCCTCCGGTCGAGAGGGCTCCCAGCAGCATGGCGGATACGAATATATCGTTCAAAACCTCTGTTACTCAGGTTTATAGGAATCTTTGAGCGTTGCCGTACGGTTATACACGGGGAGCTCCGGAGTACTATCGGAGTCCTTGATATAATAGCCCGTACGCTCGAACTGCACGGCTATGCCTGATGCGTCGTCGATAAGTGCCGGCTCGGCAAGGCCCTCGGCCACGACCAGAGAGTCGGGGTTGAGGAAGTCTTTGTAATCCTTGTCTTCTGGCACCTGGCTCATATCGGCAAGCGTGAACAGGCGGTCGTAATTGCGAATTTCGATGCGGCGCGCGTCTTCTGCCGACACCCAGTGGATGGTGCCCTTGACCGAGCGCCACTCCCCCGCTCCGGGGCGGGTGGAAAAGTCGCAGCTGCAGCGCAGCTCCACTATCCAGCCGTCTTCGTCCTTCACGACCTCGTCGCAGCGGACAATGTAGGTGTACTTCAGGCGCACCTCTCCGCCGGGTTTGAGACGGAAGAATTTCTTGGGGGCGTCTTCCATAAAGTCGGCGCGCTCGATGAAAAGCTCGCGGGTGAAGGGAACCTTGCGCGTCGCGCCCTCGGGGTCCGCGGGATTCAGGGGGCAGTCGAACCACTCTTTCTGACCTTCCGGATAGTTGGTAATCACCATCTTCACCGGGTCCTGCACGACCATATAGCGGTTGGAGCGGGCGTTCAGATCCTGCCTTACGCACCACTCAAGCAGCTGTATGTCAATCATCTGATCACGCTTGCTCACGCCTATGCGATCGCAGAAGAGCTTCAGCCCCTCGGGGGTATAGCCCCTTCTCCTCACGCCGCAGAGCGTGGGCATACGAGGGTCGTCCCAGCCGCTCACGAGACCTTTCTGCACCAGTTCAAGCAGCTTGCGCTTGCTCATCAGGGTGTAGGTGAGGTTCAGGCGGGCGAATTCATACTGGTGCGAGGGATAAATCCCAAGAGTCTCTATGAACCAGTCGTACAGGGGTCTGTGAACGTCGAACTCGAGGGTGCAGATGGAATGCGTGATATTCTCTATCGAGTCGCACTGCCCGTGGGTGTAGTCGTACATAGGATAGATGCACCACTTGTCGCCTGTACGGTGATGATGAGCGTGCTTGATGCGGTAGAGGATGGGGTCGCGGAAGAACATATTGGGATGCGACATATCTATCTTCGCCCTCAGCACCTTCTCGCCGTCGGCATACTTGCCGTCTCGCATCTCCCTGAAAATGCGGAGGTTCTCCTCAACGCTGCGGTTGCGCCAGGGGCTCTCGGTACCGGGAGTCTCGACTGTTCCGCGTCCGCGGGAAATCTCTTCCTGGCTCTGGTCGTCGACATAGGCGAGTCCCCTCTCTATCAGCTGTTCCGCCCATTCGTAGAGCTGTTCGAAATAGTCGGAGGCGTACAGTTCCTTTTCCCACTGGAAGCCCATCCAGCGTATGTCTTCCTTGATGGAGTCCACATACTCGGTGTCTTCCTTCGCGGGGTTTGTGTCGTCGTAACGGAGGTTGGTCTTGCCGCCGTACTTCTGCGCCAGTCCGAAATTGATGCACAGGCTCTTGGCGTGCCCGAGGTGAAGGTAGCCGTTGGGTTCAGGAGGGAAGCGCGTGAGTATGGATTCCACTCTTCCCGATTTGAGGTCGTCCTCGATAATTTCCTCGAGGAAATTCAGTTTGCGTTCTTCTTCCACTTCTACTTTATTTTCTTGTATTCACGTACTTCGGCGGAATAGCCGAGCCTGTTGATTGCCTTCTTCAGCTTCACCGTATCGGTCTTCGCCGGGTCGAAACTGACTTTGATAGTCTT
>JAFSVP010000030.1 GCA_017444905.1 Bacteroidales bacterium | reverse complement strand
GCGGAGCAGATACTCCGCCTTCGCCTTCGCTTCCGGGCCGTAAGCGCCCGTAAGCGAGGTCAGAGTCAGCTGGAACTCCACGCCCATAGTCTTGAGCTCCGAGTACTGCCTCTCCTCCATATACATATACCTCGCGGGATGTGCGAGCAGGGGGAAGAAGCCTGCGGACTGCACGCGTCGCAGGATGCCCTTGAGGTCGCAGGGAGGATTGAAGTAGGAGGTTTCGACAAGCAGCCTGCCGTCTCCGATGGGAAGGAGGTCGCGGGCCTCCAGCCTTTCCTCGAAGAGGCCGTCCATCATATTCTCGGCGGCGAGATGAAGGCGCAGCCTGCCCTTGTAGGCAACCTGCAGGTTCGTGAACTGCTGGCGCAGGGCCGAGGTGCGGTTGGGAATGTCTTCCATTATGTGCGGAGTGAACCACACTTCGCGTATGCCGGCCTCCTCGTAAGCCTTGAGGATGGAGAGCGACTCTTCCATAGTTTCCACCCCGTCGTCAACGCCCGGCAGGATATGGCAGTGCCAGTCGGTCCTGTTCTGGAGGAGGCCCGAATCAGACACTTTCACGCTGCGGTTGAACAAATCCATCGGCAGAAACTTAAATTTCACAAATATAACAAAAAAGAAGCAATAAACCTAACGCCTGAAACTCCTCAGTTTGTCCTTCAGCGAGCCGTCCATCGCCATCTTCATCATCTTCCTCGTCTGCTCGAACTGCTTGAGCAGTTTGTTGACGTCGGCAAGCGAGGTACCGGAGCCTGCGGCGATGCGGCGGCGGCGGGAGCCGTTGATGCAGTCGGGGTGCTCCTTCTCGAAAGGAGTCATCGAGCAGATTATGGCCTCGGTGGGCTTGAAAGCGTCTTCGGGGATATCGACATCCTTCAGGACCTTGCCCATTCCGGGAAGCATTCCTGCGAGGTCTTTTATGTCGCCCATCTTCTGAACCTGCTTTAGCTGGTCGTAGAAGTCGTTCAGCGTAAACTGGTTGCGGGCAATTTTCTTATGCAGCTCGCGGGCCTGCTTCTCGTCGAACTGCTCCTGGGCCTTCTCTACCAGCGACACCACGTCGCCCATTCCGAGTATGCGGTCGGCGATACGGGCGGGATAGAAAATGTCGAGGGCCTCCATCTTCTCGCCCGTGCTTACGAACTTCACGGGCTTGCCGGTGACGGCACGGATTGAAAGCGCGGCGCCTCCGCGGGTGTCGCCGTCCATCTTGGTCAACACCACGCCGTCGTAATCGATGGCCTCGTTGAAAGCCTTGGCGCTCTCCACGGCGTCCTGGCCCGTCATCGCGTCCACCACGAACAGGGTTTCGTCGGGATTGAGCCTGTCGTGAAGGAGTTTTATCTCATCCATCAGCTCCCGGTCCACCACGAGCCGGCCGGCAGTATCGACTATCACTGTGCCGATGCCTTCGGCGCGGGCCTTCGCCACTGCGGCAAGGGCGACCTTGACCGGGTCTTTCTCTCCGGCCTCGCTGTAAACGGGCACTCCGACCTGTTCTCCAAGCGTCGTGAGCTGGTCAACGGCCGCAGGACGGAAAGTGTCGCAGGCCGCGAGCAGCACTTTGCGGCCCTTCTTCGTCTTAAAGTTAAGCGCCAGCTTTCCGCAGAAGGTAGTCTTTCCGGAGCCGTTCAGACCGGCCACGAGAATTACCGAAGGGTTACCCTTGAGAACGAGCTCGCTGTGCTCGGAGCCCATAAAGTCGGCCAGCTCGTCGTGGACGATCTTCACCATCATCTGCTGAGGCTTCACGGCGGTGAGCACGTTGGCGCCCATAGCCTTCGCCTTCACGCGGTCGCAGAACTCTCGTGCGACCTTGTACGACACGTCGGCGTCGAGCAGGGCCCTGCGGATTTCCTTAAGTGTCTCCGCGATATTTATTTCAGTAATTTTACCTTCTCCCTTGAGTATCTTGAAGGATCGTTCGAGCCTGTCGGAAAGATTATCAAACATATTGTAAAACGTCTATTTTAATCTACAAATGTATGAAAAAAAATACTTTCTTGAGGCTATTCCTGCATAAAATACGCAAAGCATTACAGTTCAAGCACAAAGTACCGGAAGAAGACCGGATCGCAATCGCCCTCGGCAAGTGGGTCGGGAGCGGGAAATGGGCGCTGGGATGCAGCCTGGGCGAGCTGGCGCAGGAGTTCGGAGTCACGCCCTCCGCTCTTTCGGCATACTTCCGTAAACGGTTCTCCAAAAGCTTCCCTCAGTGGCGCCGGGACATCCGCATCGAAGAGGCCAAGAAGCTGCTGGAGCTTGACAGGAAGATGCCGACCGAACTCGTAGGAGAAGCGGTCGGCATCAGCGACAGGAGCAATTTCAAGCGTCTTTTCAAAGCTGCGACGGGCAAGACACCCTCGCAGTGGAGGTCAGAACACCAGCTCCATATCTGATTTCATCAATGGCTCCACGACAGACTCAGGAACGAATTTCCACTCTCCTATCAGGGACTTGTCTCCCGTCATCGAGGAGTCCACCGTTCCGCTGTCGGATATGTACCGGTACACGAGTTCCCTAATCTCAGGATAGCGGGCCACCACTCTGGAAGGGAGCTTGGCGCGGGGAATCCGGGCGCCGTCCACCAACATCTCCCCTCCGCCGTTGGCGCGGTAGGAAGTCATAGCCACCCTGTATTTCTTCGAGGGAGAAAAAGGCGTCCCGTCTGCCATGGAGACGATTTCCACCCTCTCGCCGAAAGGCTTCGTGACATCCACGGTGTACACGATACCGGCCGCCGAATCGAAATTGTACGAACGGTTCTCGAACGACCATTTCGGAGCGCCCGTCCTGGGGTCTGGAGCGTTCATTATGCGGAGAACGTGCCCGCTGCGAGGATCACAAATCCATTTGTCGTACGAATACTCGAGGAAACGCTTTATTTCGCGGCCGCTCAATTCAAGCACGAACAGCTGGTTTTCGTAAGGATAGATGGTGAACATATCGTTGTAAATCAGCTGCCCCTGCGAGACCTTGCCGTTGAAGCTGAGGGGCGCCGCCAGCGATATGTCCGCCCCCGTGGCGCGCAGCTGAACGCTGTGAAGAAGGTTCAGGTAATCGCACATCCCGGTATAGGCGTCGCGGCTGTAAAGGGGCATCGCGAGCCTCCCGACTGGCTGGAGGGTAAACTCCCTGACCTTCCTGTACTGGGGGTCGAAACGCTCCACCATCGCCTCATCCACGGCATTCTTGTCGAGACGGACCACCTCGCCGGCCGTAGAGACCTTCCTGCCGTCACGGAACTCCAGCACGGCGTGACCGACGAAGCCCGCGCGCGAACCCGCGTTCACGAGGCAGCTGCCGGTCTTGTTGTAAGCCACCGGACGGTGGTCGTGGGCGGTAATCAGGACATCCACGCCCTGCATGCTCATGAAAATGTCAAGTCCCTGGCTTTCCAGCGACCGGCCGTTGCCTTTTCCGGTGCCGGAATGCACGGCCAGCACCACCACGTCCGGGTTCAGCTCCTTTCGGAGGGCGCTCACCCTGTTCCAGACAAGGGGGACGAGAGACTTGAAGCTCATGCCGCTCCAGAGCTCGGGCGAGAGCCATCCGGCAATGTTGGCATTGTCGTAGCCGAGCACGAGGATACGCCTCCCGCCCTTCTCAATGAGCGCATATTCAGGGAAATACAGGCTCTTGTCGGGGCGGAATGCATTGCCCGCCAGCCAGGGTATCCCCAGCCTTGCCATCTGCTCCGCCACCCTGTCATAGACGGGATGCCCCGTCTCGATGTCGTGATTCCCCAGGACGCAGGCGTCGTAGCCCATATACGAGGCCATAAGCGGATAGAGATGAGGAGAAAGGGTATCTGCGTAATTGTAGTAATAAGCCGCGTTGTCGCCCTGCAGGCAGTCGCCGGCATCGATGAGCAGCACGTTCTCCGGCCCATCGGCAAGCCTCAGGCTGTCGACGTAATGCTTTACCGACATAAGGCTGGTCGGAGTCTTGCCTCCGTCAAGGTAGGAACGGTTGAACCAGGCCCCGTGAACGTCTCCCGTAGCGACGACGTGAAGGCGTCCGTCGCCGGCACGGAGGCTGACAGCGGCAAGCACGACCCCCGCAATGACAATCAGTATTCTTTTCATTTTATCCTGTCAAGCTTGATTTTAAGCGAAGCCATCTGCTGCCAGCCCCTGAAAACGCCGGTTTTAAGATCGGGATGTGCTTGGGCAAGATGGAAGTTGAGTGAGAGTTCCAGCTGCAGCCATTCGGTGATGTTCGGCCTGTAAGCCACGGTGAGATAATCCACCCAGGAGGCGTCGGGCCTCCTCGTATGGAAGTTCTGGTCGCCGAAATAGAGGTCCCGGCCGTATTCGATGCCGCCGTATGAGGCTGAGTAATAAGGCATGAGGTCCTGCCCCCAGTAGAATGAATTATCGATGTGAATGTTCCACTTGGAGATGGTCTGGAGCGACCACAGGCCCATCGGGCACTTCGGCCTGTCATCGGCCACCCTGTCGAGCTGGTAGGTAAAGATGCCGCCCATGCCGAGACTCAGGCTGTCGAACCAACTGTGGGGGCGCCAGTCCACCCAGGGGTTGAGCATATGGTTGTCGACCACGTTGGGGCAGGCCGGAGAGCAGGCGAAATGATAGAACGATGCCGCCCAGCCGAGGTTGAAGGCCCCAGCAAAGTTCCAGAGGCCCGAAGTCAGGACCTGGAAACGCTCGCGTCTGAAGGGATGGTCGTCATCGCCGTACTGGCCCATCCAGTCGAGGGCAATCTCGGCAAAGATCTTTTCGCCCTCGTACCTGAAGAGCATTCCTTCCACGTTGCTGTCGTAAAAGAGCAGGTCGTCGTCGAAGAAAGGCTGGAGATACGAGCCCTTGAAAAAGCTCCTCGGGAAATGCCCCGCCACCGCTTCGAACCGGCCTCCTCCGTCAAGCGATACGCCCAGATTATAATAGAAAATGAATTCCCGGAAAATCGACCAGTCTTCAATGCCACTGCCCATCTCCTTCACCAGGTCAAGGCCGGCACGCAGCCTGTGCCTGTATTTGCCATGGTCTATTACCAAACCCGCCTCGGGCGTCATCCGCACCGCGTGCAGGGTGAAGGAATCGTCGAACAGGTTGTTCGAAGCCCCGTACTCGTAATTGTTGAAGAGGTAATGGAACCTCAGGCCGGCGTCGAACACCTGCCCCCGCGACAGAATCGGAGAAACGGCCAGGGCCGCGATTATCAAAAATCGTTTCATATCTCCGCAAAAGTAGTATTTTTGCAAGACAAATGAAATTCTTTACTCCCGTAAGCATAGAGGCGCCCCGCCGCCCGGTCTCGCTTTCCGACACCATAATGGTTCTCGGCAGCTGCTTTGCCGACACTATGGGCCGCAGGATGGCGGAGGCCGGCTTCAACGTGTGCGTCAACCCCTTCGGCACTCTGTACAACCCCCTTTCCATCGAGAGGGCCGTGCAAAGGCTTTCCAACCCCGTTCCGTTCGGCCCCGAAGACTGCGTGGAGATGGGAGCCGGAGCAGGGCTCGTCTGCTCCTTCGACCACCACACTTCGTTTGCGAGGCGCACTCCCGGAGAATTTCTTGAAAACGCCAACCGGAGCCTTGAAGAGGCCTCCCGCTTCTGGAAAAAGTGCAATCTGGTAATCGTCACTCCCGGCACTGCATTCGTCTGGTACACAAATACTCCCGGCGGAGAGAGGGCGGTGGCCAACTGCCTGAAGCGCCCCGGCACCGAGTTTACTCACCGCCTGCTCGGCCTCGAAGAAACCACCCTCGCGCTGCAGTCCGCGATGCGCACGGCGGAAGGCAAGGACTTCATCTTCACCGTGTCGCCCATACGGCACCTGGGTGACGGAGCCAGGGCGAACAGTCTCAGCAAGGCCCGCCTGCTGCTTGCAGTCGAAAGCTGCCCCGGAGCCGGATACTTCCCCGCTTTCGAGATTTTCAACGACGAGCTGCGAGACTACCGCTTCTACTCAGGCGACCTTGTCCACCCCAGCGCCGAGGCCGCTGGTTACATATGGGAACGCTTCCTTGATTCCTTCGTTCCGGAGTCGGAGCTTCCGGCTATAAAGGATAATGAAAAAGCCGCCCGGCGGGCGGCTCACAGGAGTATTCTGAAAGACTGATTATTCCTCAGGCTTCATCGTAGTGTAAACGTTGGTCACGTCCTCGTCGTCTTCGAGAAGGCCCGTAAGCTTGTCGAGGGTGGCGCGCTGCTCGGGAGTGACTTCCTTGAGGTCGACGTTCGGAATCTGCTCGAAGCCTCCGGAAATCAGCTCGTAGCCGTTCTCCTCGATATACTTCTGGATGGCACCGTAAGCGGTGTATTCGCCGTAGATGACAATTACCTTGGTCTCGTTGTCGTCTTTATCGACCTCAACCTGCTCGAAGAGCTCCTCGACGCCGTAGTCGATGAGTTCGAGCTCGAGCTCCTCGAGATCGACGCCGTCCTTCTCCTTGACGCGGAAGGTACACTTGCGGTCGAACATGAAAGCCACGCTGCCGGTCGTACCGAGCGAACCGCCGACCTTGTTGAAATAGCTGCGGACGTTGGCCACTGTGCGGGTATTGTTGTCGGTAGCGGCCTCGACGAGGTAAGCGATGCCGTAAGGGCCGTAGCCTTCGTAGATAATCTCCTTGAAGTCGCCCTGCTTGCTCTCGGTCGCCTTCTTGATGGCGCGCTCGATGTTCTCCTTGGGCATCTGCTCGGCACGGGCCTCCGCCATGAGGGCGCGGAGGCGGGGGTTGCCGGTGACGTCGGGTCCGCCCTGCTTGACGGCTATCGTGATTTCCTTACCGAGTTTGGTAAAGGTGCGGGCCATGTGGCCCCAGCGCTTCATCTTGCGCTCCTT
>JAFSVP010000029.1 GCA_017444905.1 Bacteroidales bacterium | reverse complement strand
CAGGAACATAAGCAGGAAAACCGTGAAAATCGCCATCAGGTGCATCGCAGCGTCGCGCTCGAAATCGTAGTTCTCTTCTATGAAAGGAGAGCAGAGTATGCCCAGCACGGTGCCGTCGGGGCCGGTGAACGGGACGTACATATTATGGAAATGCCTGTTCAGCAGGTCTTCGCGGAGTATGCAGTAGCGGCTGTTCTGCACCAGCAGAAGGTCGAGGGCTTCAGGATTGATGCGGTAGCCGAGAATCATCCTGTCGAACACTTCGGGGTCGGTGGTGAAAGCCATCTTTCCGGAAGTGGTGTAGAGGGTTATGTCGGAGCCCGTATTGTCGCTCACCGAGGTTAGCATTGCGGCGAGTTCGGAGGAATGCAGCAAGTCGTCGGACATTATCCTTTTGACCCTGTCCTGTACAAGCATTTGCACGGCATTGATGCGGGCCGACATTATGGCCTGCTGGTTGGCCTCGTTGCGGCGGTAAACGAAGAAGACGCTGGCCCCTGCCATCGCGACGAGCGTGAGGGTAAGCGACACGGTGAGGGCCCTTTCAACGCGGGAGCGGAAATAGTTGCTGCGTGACGCGCCCTTCCGGCGCTCGCCACCCCTGAGGGCCAGAAGCAGCAGTCCCATCAGCACGGCAACGAACGAAAGTCCTATGGCATAAGATATTATACCCATCTTGCGGCGGGAGATAATCACCGCTTCGCCCTCCGTCACCACGGTGACGAAATGCACGTAGCCTCCGTCGTTGAAATGGCAGAGCTTCTGTTCGTACACGGCCCTGTACATATCATCACCCATAATGGTGGAGTATGGATACTCGCCGTTGAACTGCCGGAGGTTCCTCCCGTGGTAGCGGGAGTATGAATAAGCCTGTGGAAGGTTCCCCCGCGAGGGCAGGAATACGGTGGCGAGCCTCGAATAGCCCTTGGCTCCGGAATAATTCCTGCGGGTGATTCCGACTATCACGTGTATGGCGCCCTGAATCTCGTCGTAGTAGGTGAAGACTCCGTCGTAACGGGAGGTCCCCGAAGGAGTGTCGATGCAGAGGAAGGGCGAGCCGGTGGCTATCGGGACGCCCTCGCGGAGTATCCTGCGAAGCTGCGCGGTATTGGCCTGGGAGCGCCCGTCGCCCCTGATTATCACCACGTTTATGCCGTAGTTCCCCGCCACGGGGCCGAGGTAGTTGTCGATTATGCGGTTGCGTATCATCCCCTCGCTGCCGTCGAGCGTCGAGAGCGCCGCTATCACTCCGTCTTCGGCGATGCGCCTCTCCACCCGCATAAGGGCCAGTTCGAGGTTGACGTCGCGGTCGACGGCCAGCTTGCCGGCCCACACTTCCATCCTGTCTTCCTCCTTTTCGAAGCCCAGCACGGCAGATACGACCACGAGCCAGACGGCGGCGAGCAGCGAGAACACCAGCCTCGCGGCGGGCGAGAACATGTCGGCGTGCCACCCGAAAAGCCGCGAGAAAGCAGGCTGCATCAGCTGCAATATCATAGGTATGCAGCTCAGCGTCGTTAGGAGCGAGGCGTAAACCAGGAACGAATAGACCGAAAGCGTCGAGAATTTATAGAGCTCCAGCGATATGCCGGAGTTGAGGATAATGCTCCGGATTGTGAAATGCAGGTAAAAGCACAACGCCGCCACTGCAGCCGCCCCGGCAACCGCAAGGGCTATGGCAAGCGCATTACTGCGCACCCGCGACCATATATTGCGCCTCACGAGGTACAGCACCAGCACGCACAGGAATATCGCGAGGTTCAGAAGGAGCACCGCTCCAAGCGAGAAAAACACCCGGCCGCCGGAATACAGCATCGGCGAGAAGGCGAGCATCTCCGACTGCACGCTCCTGCCCCAGAAATACATTGTGAGCACAGCGGCGAGGATGCCTCCGCACGCGGCCAGGGCGCGCACCGGCGAGCGGCCGTTCAACACGAAGAGCACCACCGTCACGAGGAAAAGTGCCAGCGCAAGCCACAGGAGCGTGCCGTCGGCCATCACCACGGCGTTTAGCGAATCGTAAAGAATCTTGAATACAGGCACGGAGTCGAGCCTCACGGGGCTTCCCTCGCTGAAAGTAAGCGGCTTTACCGAAAAGCGCATTCCGAGCCCCAGACGCGGATTCACCCCGTTGTACGAACTGCGGTCGGTACCGCTCACCACCATCAGGCCGGCAATCTTGCGCACCGCTCCCTCGTCGAAGGCCTTCACGATATACCAGTTGGCCCCGAGGTTCATGAACGAGGCCGTGCCCGAAGCATTGGCAAGCGGCGACTCCAGCCCGGCCCTCGGGTTGGTGAGGCGCTGAACCATCACGCGGCTGGATATGTCGTCGTTGCGTACCGGGAACTGGTTCTGCCACACGAGGAGCGAATCGTTCACGTAGGTGTAAATCACCATATCGGAGGGGAGCTTGCGGGGAGCTTCTCCTACGAAGCGTTCGAGCTTCGCCATACGGGAGGAGAGCCTCCGCTCCACCTTGCGGGCTGCGGAAGCGGTGTCGCCGGCATAACGGGGTGACGCCACGGCCGCAAACAGCAGGACCGCGCTGAGCACGGCGCAGGCAAGCAGTATGTAATCGAAAAACTTCCTATTCATTGTGGTAGGGTTCGCCCCTCAGTATGGTGAAGGCGCGGTAGAGCTGCTCTGCAAAAACCGTTCTCACAAGCTGGTGCGAGCAGGTCATTCGCGAGAGCGACAGTTCGGCGTCGGCCCTCTCGTGAAGCGACGGGTCGAATCCGTAGGCTCCTCCTATTATAAATACTATATCTTTCCCGGCCTGCAGGCGGCGCTCAAGGGCACGCGCGAACTCCAGCGAGGAATACTGCCTCCCGTGCTCATCGAGCAGGATTACCGTATCCGACGGCCTGACGGCTTTCAGAAGAAGCTCGCCCTCACGGCGGCGCACCATATCGCGGCTCAGCGCCCCGGCGCCTTTCAGCTCCGGAAGCTCCACTACCTTGAAAGGTGCATAATGCTCCAGCCGCGACGCATACATCCGCAGCCCTTCGGCGACCCAGGCTATATCAGTCCGGCCCATAGTGAGAAGAGTTATCTTCATAAATGCAAAAGTAAGAAGCCGTTTTGAATTTATCAAATTGCAGCGCCCTCCGGGTGGCTTGATATTTGCAGGGAAAAGGGCCGTATGCAGCTATTTTTCAGGACAGTTCTAAGGCTCTCCGTAACCGCGCTCCTGCTCTCGTCGGGAGCGGCGGCAGGCGCACAGGATTTCAAGATGAAACCCGCCTCGATGCAGATGAATGCCGACCCCACCGGCGACGACGTGCTCGTCCCCATAAGCAAATACATCTCCACAGGCAACTCGGAGGCGCTTTCCGCCTGGTTCGCCGACAATCTCGAGATAGCGGTCCTCACCCGCGAGAACGAAGCCAGCCGCGCCCAGGCGCGCCAGATATTGAAGAACTTTTTCGACACCTACACCCCGCGCTCTTTCGACATCACGCACACCGCGGGCCGTGCCAACATGAAGTACGCCCTGGGCCTTCTGAAGGCCGGGGGCGAGAGCTTCAACGTCACGATTTTCCTCCGTTGCAAAGGTTCTTCCTACTGCATCCAGCAGCTGAAGATAGAGAGGCTATAAGCTGCTTCGGCAGCATGCTGCCGGTCCAGAGCGCCTTCCGGCTCCCGCGCCGTCAGGCCGAGACGTAACTCCTTACGTCAGACTCCGAAATCACGTCGCCGCCCAGAATCAGCAGGCGCTCCACCACGTTGCGAAGCTCGCGGATATTACCCTTCCAGCTGCGGGCCTGAAGCATTTTCATGGCTCCGGGCGAGAAGCTTTTGCGTGGAAGGGCCGTCTCGTCGCAAATCTGAGAGGTGAAATAATCCACCAGCAGGGGGATGTCGTCCTTGCGCTCGTCAAGGCCCGGAACCTTTATCACTATGACGCTCAGGCGGTGGTAGAGGTCTTCGCGGAAGTTGCCCTTCTCTATTTCAGCGCGGAGGTCCTTGTTGGTGGCGGCAATTACGCGCACGTCCACCTTTATGTCGGCGTCGCTGCCCACGCGGGAAAGCTTGTTCTCCTGCAGCACGCGGAGCACCTTGGCCTGGGCCGCCAGCGACATATCGCCTATTTCGTCGAGGAAGAGAGTACCGCCGTCGGCCTGCTCGAACTTGCCCTTGTGCTGCTTGATGGCGGAGGTGAATGAGCCTTTCTCGTGGCCGAAGAGTTCGCTCTCGATGAGCTCCGAGGGGATGGCGGCGCAGTTCACCTCGATATAAGGCTGCGAGGCGCGGTCGCTCTGCTCGTGAAGGCTCCTTGCCACCAGTTCCTTGCCAGAACCGTTGCCGCCCGTAATCAGCACCCTGGCGGGCGTGGCGGCCACTTTGGCGATGATTTCGCGTATCTGCTTTATGGGCTCCGACTCGCCCACCATGCGGCAGCCCCCGTAGGCCTTCTTTTTCAGGATTTTGGTCTGGGCCACGAGCCTGGTCTTGTCGGTGGCGTTCTTTATCGTAATCAGCAGGCGGTTGAGGTCGAGGGGCTTCTGGATGAAGTCGAAGGCTCCCTTCTTGATACATTCGACGGCGGTTTCGATGTCTCCGTGTCCGGAAATCATCACCACTGCGCTCCCGACGCCCTCGGCCACGAGGCGGTCAAGCACCTCCACCCCGTCCATTCCGGGCATCTTTATGTCACAGAAAACCACGTCGTAACGGTCGTGCGAGGCCTTCTCGAAGCCCTCGGTGCCATTCTCGGCGGTATCTACGGAATAACCCTCGTCGGTGAGGATTTCCTTCATCGAATTGCGGATGGAACGCTCGTCGTCAATAATAAGTATCTTCATACCGCAAATATCGGTAATTTTTTCTACTTTTGCGATGATATGAACATTCCCGACATCATCATAGCCATCGACGGTTATTCATCCACCGGCAAGAGCAGCTTCGCCCGCAAGGCGGCAGCCAGATTCGGCTTCCTCTACCTCGATTCCGGGGCTCTCTACAGGGGCGTTACGCTCTTCGCAAGGGAGGAGATGCTGATAAACCGCCTGAATAAAGTCAATCCCGCCCTGGAGAAGGCTCTCGAAAACCTCGACCTTCACTTCAGCGCCGACGGCCGGCTGTTCATGGGCCCCCGCTGCATCGAGCAGGAAATCCGCTCGCTCGAAGTCAGCTCGCAGGTAAGCCCCATAGCGGCAGTGCCTTACGTGCGCCATTGGGTTGACGACAAGCTCCACGAGTTCGGGCGCAGGGGCCGCATAGTGATGGACGGGCGCGACATAGGCACTGCCGTATTCCCCAACGCTGAGCTGAAGATTTTCATGACCGCGAGCGAGGAGGTCAGGGCCCGCAGGCGCTACGACGAACTCTGCGCCAAAGGCGAAAAGCCCCTGCTCGAAGAAGTGGTGAAGAACCTTCGCGAGCGCGACTATATCGACTCCCACCGCGAGACAGCTCCCCTTCGCAGGGCCGACGACGCCTTCGTGCTCGACAATTCCGAGATGGGCTTCGACGAGGAGCTCGCCTGGATACAGGGCGTAATCCAGGGCAAATTCAGCATCCTGTGATAAAGGTTGAGACAGACGCTCATTCCGGCTTCTGCGGAGGGGTCATCAGGGCCATCTCCACGGCCGAGAAACTGCTTGCCGAAAAGGGCGCTCCGCTCTACTCCCTCGGCGCACTCGTACACAATGAAGAAGAGCTCCACCGGCTTTCCGGCCTGGGTCTTGAAAGCGTAGGCCTCGGCGAGGCTGCAATGCTTCCGGCAGGGAGCAGGGTGATAATCCGTGCCCACGGGGAGCCGCCGTCCACCTACGCAATGCTGGATGCAGCCGGGCTCGAGACCACCGACTGCACCTGCCCCGTGGTGCTCCGCCTCCAGCGCGAGGTGAGGATGGCCTCGCAGCGCTCCCAGGTGGTGATTTTCGGAAAGATAGGCCACCCCGAAGTGGCCGGGCTCTCGGGCTGCGCCGGCGACTCGGCCATAGTCGCCGAGACTCCCGGGCAGATTGCCTCCGCCTGTTCTTCGGGCCTTATCGACACGAGCCGCAGCACCGAGCTCTTCTCGCAGACCACCATGGACCCGGAGGCATATATGCTTGCGGCGCAGGTTCTTAAAGAGCATATGAAGGCACCCGTAACGGTTCACGACTCCATCTGTTCGCAGGTGGCGTCAAGGCAGCGGCAGCTCGGCGAGTTCGCCCGCTCGCACGACGTGGTGGCGTTCGTCGCAGGCAGTTCGAGTTCTAACGGGAAGGTGCTGCTGGAGCTTTGCAGGGCCGCAAATCCAAGGACTTACGCCGTATGCTCCGAGCGCGACCTGCAGCCCGGATGGTTCGAAGGAGCGCGCTCGGCAGGCGTCTGCGGAGCCACTTCAACGCCCAAATGGCTGCTTGAAAGAGTGGCCAGGGCCATCGAAAATTTGTAATAATCCGCGTGATTGTGTAAATTCGCAAAATTTATATAGTTAACTATGGCAACAACTGCAGATTTCAAAAACGGACTTTATCTCAAGTACAACGACAAGCCTTGTATGATAGTGTGGTTCCAGCACGTCAAACCCGGCAAGGGCCCCGCTTTCGTGAAGACCAAGCTGCGCAACCTCGAGAACGGGCGCATTCTTGAAAACACCTTCACCGCAGGCGCCAAAATCGAGACCATCGAGGTGGAGCGCCGCCCCTACCAGTTCCTCTACGCCGAGGAAGACGGTTTCAACTTCATGCACGAAGAGACCTACGAGCAGATTCTCCTGCCCAAGGACGTGGTCGAGAACGCAGACCTTATGAAAGAAGGCCAGCACGTCGAGATGATGTTCGTGGTGGGCGAAGAGAAGTGCCTCACCTGCGAGCTCCCCACTTACGTGACTCTCGAAGTCACCTACAGCGAGCCCGCCGTAAAGGGCAACACCGCCTCTTCTTCCGCACTCAAGGAGGT
>JAFSVP010000006.1 GCA_017444905.1 Bacteroidales bacterium | reverse complement strand
TATGCCTGTCCTTCAACTAAATGCTCGGCGATGGCGGTGCGGATTTCATCGGGATAGCGGTGGAACCTGAGCACGCCCTTGGGCTTGCGTCCGTAGTCGAGCCCGTCAGCGGAAAGGAGCTTGTGAGCCGTTGAGGACGGGTCGAAAGGAGCCTCTCCGAAAACGGCTGGGTCGTAGAAAGCGAAGTTCTCGAGCTCGGCGGCAAGCTTGCGAACCGCGTCGTTGGGAGTGTCGGCGCCGGCGTATATGTCCTTGAACATCCTGGAGGCCGCTCCCGAAGCGGGGACGAACTTGCAGCGCCCTTCGGCCCGGGCCTTGTCGCCATAGCTTATGGCCTCGTCGGCCGCAGCCTCGTCCATGACTGTGATTCCGTGCCCGGGAGTTGCCGGGGCCACTATTTCGAGCCAGGGGAAACCCTTTTTGAAACGCTCGATTTCAGCTTTAATCTTGTCGTTGTACATAATATATGTGGTGTCAGTAAATATAAAATTCCCTGCGGTAACTGTAATTCTCGCGCAGCCTTTCGAAAGCCTCGGGCTCGATGCGGAACATAAAGTCGTCGGTAAAAATGGGGTAATTGTACTGTATTATGGATGCCGTCTGCCCCTGGTCCTTGCCCTGAAGTTCGAGCTTCACGACGTCGCGAAGGGCCCCGTCGCCTTTGGGGAAGAAGTCGAAAAGCTCTTTGATGCCCATAAAGCGGGCTACGGCGCGCACGGCCATGGAAGTCCCGGTCATCTTGCCCTGATAGGAGTATCCGGCAATGTGAGGAGTGGCTATGTCGGTGACCGCCAGCAGGTCGCGGTTGACGTCGGGCTCTCCGTTCCATGTGTCTATGATGATGGCTCCGAGCTTGGTGCGGGAGTCGATGAGGGCCGCTTCGTCCATTACTTCGCCCCTTGCGGCGTTGATGAAGAAGGCTCCCAGCTTCATTTTCGAGAAGAAACCGGCGTTGGCCATACGTCTCGTGCCGTCGTTCAGGGGGACGTGCATCGTGACTATGTCGGAATTGCGCAGGAGGTAGTCGAGGTCGCAGAACTGCCGGGGCCCTTCGGCTTCGGCGCGGGGCGGGTCGCAGAGCAGTACTTTCATTCCGAGGGTGCCCAGGGCGGCTGCCACCCGGCTGCCCACGTTGCCGACACCGATGATGCCGGCGGTACACCCGCGGAGGTCTATGCGCTTGCGGGAGGCTACCCCGTAGATGGCGGACAGGACATAGTTCATCACGCCTCCGGCATTGCAGCCGGCGGAATTCTGGATATGGATGCCGTGCGATTTGCACCAGCCGAGGTCGATATGGTCGGTGCCTATGGTGGCCGTGGCTATCATCTTCACTGCGCTGCCTTCGAGGAGGGCCGCGTTGCAGCGTGTGCGTGTGCGAGTCACCAGTACGTCTGAATCTTTTATGTTTTCAGGCCCTATTTCAGAGCCTTCGAGGTACTGCACCTGAGCATACGGCTCGAAAACTCCGTTAATGAAAGGTATTGCCCTGTCTATGGTGATTTTCATTTGAGTATAATTTCTTCAACAGGGACGGAACCGCCGTCGCGCCGCCCGGAATAAAGGATGTCGTCGAGGAGCATCTTGTTTATTTGCAGGATGATGGCATCAAGATGGCAGCTCAGCTGGCTGCGTACTACGGCGGAACTCAGCGTGACGTGCAGACGTCCGCCCCTGTAGAAAGTCCTGATGGTGTACCTTTCCGCCCCGGAAGCGGCATTCCATGCCTTCGAGACAAGGTGGGCGTTGAGCCCGGAGGCGAGCCTGTCGGCCTCCAGAACCTCGCCTATGGCTTCCTGCATTGCGAGAGCGTTCCTGTGCTCAATCCTGTATGCCTTCTTCATATTGCGGTGAAACAGCCTCCGGAAGCCTTGAAATACGCCCTGTCGGCGGTGAGGCCGTCGATGAGCGCACCGGTGCGGGTCTTGTTGGTGTCGGATAGGAATATCTGGCCGAAATCGCTGCCCGCCACCATCTGCAGGAGGTTGCCCACCCTGTCGAGGTCGAGCTTGTCGAAGAGGTCGTCGAGCAAAAGAACGGGCGGGAAACCGTAGGAGGCCTTCATCATCTCGTACTGGGCGAACTTGAGAGCTACAAGGAAAGACTTCTGCTGGCCCTGGGAACCGCATTTCCGTATGGGGAAGCCGTCCATCTCGAAGATGAAGTCGTCGCGCTGTATGCCCGACGAGGTGAAGTGCAAGGCCTTGTCGCGGCCCCTTCCTTCGCGGAGAAGCTCCCTCAAAGGCGCTCCTTCAAGCTCTGAACGGTATTTTATGCTGATGCTCTCACGGCCTCCGGAAATGTCGCGGTAGAACTTGCCGGCAAGCGGAGCGAGCCTTTCGCAGAACTCCCTGCGCCTCTCGAAAACCGCCTGTGCGCAGGGCTCCATCGCAAGGTCGAAAGCGTCTAGCAGGGCGTCTTCCGGGTTGCTCTCCTTGAGGAGGCGGTTGCGCTGGGCAAGCAGCTTCAGATATGTCTGTACGTCAGAAAGATACTTCCTGTCCATTTGGGAGATGACTCCGTTGGCGAAGCGCCGCCTCCAGTCGCCGGATTCGCTGACGAGCGAAATGTCGTCGGGCGAAACCATCACTATAGGCAGGAGCCCTATGTGGTCGGAGATGCGGGTGCAGGGCTTGTCGTCGCGCCGGAGCTTCTTCTCGCCGCCGGACTGGACCGAGATGGAAAATCTGGAAGAGGTGCCGTTCTGCATGGAGTATTCTCCGCTGATGGCGAAGGAGTCGCAGCCGTGCCTGAAGTTGAAACGGTCGGAGCCCTGTATGCCGCTTTTTGTCATCGAAAGGTAGTATACGGCGTCAAGCAGATTGGTCTTGCCCTCGCCGTTGCCGCCCCAAATGCAGTTTACGTTGGGCGAGAATGACAGCTCCTGAAGCTCAATGTTGCGAAAATCCTGAATGATTATTTTTTTAAGCACGGGCATAATGCAAATGTAATAAATAATTGTTAATTAAATTCTGATTTACTACCTTTGTGAGCTAATTTTGACGAAAATCAAGAAAGAAGATATGGCAAACGAAACAGTTAAAATCGAGGAGACGGTCTCGAAGACCGACCAGTTCTACACCGAACACAAGAAGACTATCTGGACGATTACCTGCTGCGTGCTGGTGGTCGCCCTGGGCATCTTCGCTTATCAAAAGCTTGTCTATCAGCCCAAATGCGCCGAGGCTTCGCAGCAGGCTTTCCCTGCCGAGCAGCTTTTCAACGACGGCGAATACGAGCTTGCGCTCAACGGCGACGGCGACGTCACCGGTCTTGCGGAAGTAATCGACCGTTACGGTGCCAAGGCCGGCGCCGCAGTGTATATGGAGGCCGGGGTCTGCGCCCTTCAGCTGGGCGATTTCGAAAAGGCTCTCGATTATCTTGGCAAGTACGGCGGCAAGGAGCCCATCCTCGCAGCGCGCGCCGTCGCCTGCCAGGGCGATGCCTACGCTGGTCTTGAGAAGTACCCCGAGGCCATAGCTGCATACCGCAAGGCGGCCGGAATGGCCGACAACGTCTTTGCCGCGGCATACCTGCTCAAGGCGGGCATACTTTGCGAGCAGCAGGGTGACAAGGCCGGTGCCCTCGCCCTTTACCAGACTATCAAGGACAAGTATCCCCAGTCCTCCGAAGCTTCTGAAATCGACAAATACATAAC
>JAFSVP010000028.1 GCA_017444905.1 Bacteroidales bacterium | reverse complement strand
GGCGCTTCGACAGGCGATTGGAATAGGATTTGTACCGTTCCCAACAAATATGGAGTATACCCATTAATCGGCAAGGGTATTGTGACTGGCATAGGCGTACGCAGTGAAACTTCGGACGCGGAAAGAATGATAGTGATTGCAGATCATAATGGTAATATTCTTTCTGAGCTGCCGGTTGCTATGACAGAACCACAGCGTTCCAATCGAGAAATCATGACCAATTCAATTGTCAAATATACTACAAATGAGGTTTTGATATTGTTATATGGAGAAGTATCAGGAGTGCCAACTAAAGAAACAATTCGGTTATCCGAGGCCCTTCTCTCCTGCATTTCAATTTTCAATCAAAATGGGAACTGGGATTCGCGTATAATTACACCATAATCTGAATGACAATAGGATGAACTACTTGATAAGGGATTGTATCGGCACAACGCCTGCATAGAGGTAGGACTCTACATTTCTTTGTGGATCAACGGCCATTCCTCCGCGAATTTCCCCCTTGACAATTGCGGATTCGATGGTATAATAGCTTTGTTCCCTGACAGAACAAAGCGTCGATGAGGATAGTAGTATCGGCAGCGGGTTCAGAGAGAGCCGCCATAGGCTGTGAGCGGTTCCGAAGCCCCGGTATCAAGACCACCTCTGAGCGGCCCCAATCCGGCCCGGTGATTCCGTTATCATCAGAAGCATGCGCTTCAGTGAGTATAATAAAGGGTGGAACCACGAGATCATCGTCCCTTTTCAGCAATTTGTTTTGTTGAAAGGGGACGTTTTATGTTGCAGACCGCAGACGCGGATCAGAAAGGAGAAAATGACATGCAAATTACGTTAAAAGACGGTTCGGTGAAGGAGTACGCAGCCGGGATGTCCGTGATCGACATTGCGAAGGATCTGAGCCAGGGACTGGCCCGTGTGGCGGCGGTCGGTATGTTTAACGGAGAGGAAGTGGATCTGAGGACTCCGCTTACGGAGGACGGCGAACTGTCGATCCTCACGGTTAAGGACGCGGAGGGCCTGTCCACGCTTCGCCACACTGCCAGCCATGTGATGGCCCAGGCGGTGAAGCGTCTGTACCCGACAGCCAAGCTTGCGATCGGCCCGTCCATCGCCGAGGGCTTCTATTACGATATTGATTTTGAGAGTCCGCTTACCAGCGATGATTTTAACAAGATCGAAGCCGAGATGAAGAAGATCATCAAGGAGAACTACCCTGTGGAGCGCTTCACCCTGCCCCGCGATCAGGCGATCGCCTTTATGCAGGAGAAGGGCGAACCCTATAAGGTCGAACTGATCGAAGACCTGCCGGAGGGCGAGGAGATCAGCTTCTATCAGCAGGGCGAGTTCGTAGATCTCTGCGCCGGCCCGCATCTGATGAGCACCGGCGGCGTGGGCAAGGCCTATAAGATCCTGAGCCTTGCGGGCGCTTACTGGCGCGGCAGCGAGAAGAACAAGATGCTGACCCGCCTGTATGCCACTGCTTTCAACAAAAAGGAAGAGTTGGACGAGTATGTCCGTAAGCTGGAAGAGGCAAAGCTCCGCGACCACCGCAAGCTCGGCCGCGAAATGAAGCTCTTTATGACGGATGATCTGGTGGGGCGCGGCCTGCCCATGTTCCTGCCGAACGGCTATACCATCTGGCGCGAGCTGGAGAATTATATCCGCGACAAGGAAATCCGTCTGGGCTACCAGCACGTGATGACGCCCTGCGTCGGCACGGTGGAGCTGTACAAGACTTCCGGCCACTGGGATCATTACAAAGAAAACATGTTCCCGGCCATGCAGGTGGACGAGGAGACCTATGTCCTCCGCCCGATGAACTGCCCGCACCACATGCGGATTTACGCCAGGGAGCCTCACTCCTACCGTAATCTGCCGCTCCGTATCGGCGAGATCGCGCACGACTTCCGCTATGAGGCCTCCGGAGCGCTGAAGGGGATCGAACGC
>JAFSVP010000027.1 GCA_017444905.1 Bacteroidales bacterium | reverse complement strand
TGTATTTTTCAACCTCGCCGACAGCGCAGAGGATTGAAGTCATCGAGAAGAAAATATTCCCGGCTGCAAGCAGGCCCAGCACGGGCAGGCTGCGCTTCCTTCGGAAAAGAATGCAGAACGCCACGGTGGCGGCTATCAGGATGAGCCCGGTGAAAGGCTCGAAACCCTTCCAGTCAGAAGACGCCTCCATACAGCTCACCGCAAAGGGGTCTTCGATGAAGGGCGCAATCTTCCACTTGAAGCTGTCGAAAAGCGTGAGGGCCGTAAGCACTATGCCGAACAGTGCCGAAATGACGATGAGAAGCACCCTCTGGTAGCAGCGGAACTCCAGCCTCCCGTCAATCATACGCTCGGCGGAGTACGCAGCGAGGAAGGTGAGAGGGAAATAGCAGAACGATGAATAATGCACGATTTTGGTGCGCACGGCTGTAAAAAGCAGCAGCACCACCCAGAACGAGGCGAGCATCCAGCGCAGCGTCCCTCCCAGCCTTTGGTTCCCCTCGGAGGCGGCGAGCCCCGGCTTGAAAGAGGGAAGGGCGAAGATTGAAGCCGGCGCCACTCCGAAGAACAGAACTACGAAATGGTATAGGAGGAAGCCCCCGTGACCCGCGTCCTGAGTCTCCAGAAGCCTTATCTGGTAGTCTATGAAATCCTTGATGACTTCCGAGTGCCCGGTAAGAGCCAGGGCGATGAACCACGAGCCTCCCGTGAGTGCAAGCACTGCAAGGAACACGCCCACGTCTTTCCAGCGGAAGTTCAGGCGGAAGCGCACCGGCACAAGCCATACGAGGAAGGTGAGCCCGAATACGAGGAAGGCCACCGGGCCCTTGGTCAGAATCCCGAGCCCTATGAAAAAGGCGCTGAGGGCTGCGTGGCGCATTCTAAGCGGAGCGGCTTCGGGGTCGGCGTAGCGCGAGAAAAGGTAAATCCCCAGGAATATGAAGATATTGAACCAGGGGTCGATAATTCCCGACTTGAAATAAAGGAAGGGGAGGAACGAGGCGGCGTACATCCCGGCCCAGAGCAGGCCGAAGCGCTCGCCGGCGGTCTTCCTGCCCGCGCTGAAAAGCAGCAGCAGGGTAATCACGCCCATCAGGGCATTCGGGAAGCGGGCTGCAAACTCGTTGACTCCGAACAGTTTCATACACAGAGCCTGCATCCAGATGAACAGCGGCGGCTTCTCCCAGAACGACTCGAAATTGATTCGTACGTTGAACCAGTCGCCGGTTACGAGCATCTCGCGGGCGGACTCGGCAAAATTGATTTCATCCCAGTCGAAGAGCCTTACGGAACCTATGCCGCAGAAAAACAGCAGCGAGCCGGCTGCGGCTATGATGAGGTTGATTAGCAGTGTGCGTTTGTTCATTTGTTGCGGAACAGCAGTAGTTTCTTTGCGCAGAAATTCCATACGAAGACAATCACCGTGGTAAAACCCTTCGAGAGCAGGTAATGCAGGCCCGCTTTACCGGTGAAAAGCCACATCAGCAGTTCGGTAAGGCCCAGACCGACTATGCCTATCAAGGCGAAGATGCCGAATTCGAGCCTGCGGTCGCTGACGTTGCGGCTGTTGAACACCCAGTGAATACTGAAAAGGTAGGTGGTGACGAGCCCCGCTCCGAAGGCGACGGCCGTCCAGAGCAGCAGGAGCCTTTCGCCGAAGCATTCGGTAAGGAGCGTCAGCAGGCCGGTATCTACCAGAAAAGTGGCGGTGCCTGAAATCAGGTACCTTACCGCCTGCACGCCGAGCCTGCCGGATGCACCCTTCAGAAGCCCCGGGAAGAGTTTCATTTATGAGGGAAGAGTTTGGATTTCCACAGATGCCATTTGCAGAGCCGGTACACGAGCGACACCCGCAGCACTCCGAACCCGTATTTCGTGCTCCGCCTCAGGTTGATGGAGGAAGCGTCGTCGAAGTACTTGGTGGGGCAGGTGACCTCGCCTATTTCGTACCCGGCCCAGAATATCTGCGCCGCCATCTCGTTGTCGAGGATGAAGTCGTCGGAGCATAGCTTGTAATCGACGGAGCGCAGCACTTCGGCGCTGAACGCCCTGTAGCCGGTGTGGTACTCCGAGAGCTTCTGGTTGATGAGGACGTTCTGCGTGAAGGTGAGGAACCTGTTGGCTATGTATTTGATGATGGGCATGCCTCCCTTGAGGGCGCCCTTGCCGAGAATCCTCGAGCCGAATACCACGGGGTACACGCCGTTGGCGATTATATAGGCCATCGCCTCGATGAGCTTGGGGGTGTACTGGTAGTCGGGGTGCAGCATTATCACTATGTCCGCTCCAAGTTCGAGGGCGCGGTCGTAACAGGTCTTCTGGTTGCCGCCGTAGCCCCTGTTCCTGGGGTGTACGAGGATTTCGCTTATGCCCAGCTCCCGGGCCTTGGCCACGGTGCCGTCGCGGCTGGCGTCGTCGGTCAGTATTACTTCATCGACTATGTCGCGGGGTATCTCGCGGTATGTCTGTTCAAGCGTTTTCTCGGCGTTGTAGGCCGGCATAACGACTATTACTTTCTTGCCTTTTATCATAATAATCAACAGCTTTCATTAATGGTCCCAGTAACTGCTGCTCTTCTTCAGCTGCAGCAGGTCGGCCAGCGCCGAGGCGTTGGCGGCTATCCTGAACTGGTAGGAGGCCCAGGTTCCGGTAGGCACCCACGATACCGAAATGTTGAAGCAGTGGAGGTCGTAGGTGAAACTGAACTGGGTGGTGGTTATCTTCATCGCCTGCAGGTCGAAGCCGGTGCTGGCGTTGATGTTGAGGCGCGGCGTGAGCTTGATATTGCCGCTGGCCTGTACTGTCTGCGTTATAGTGTTCTTGCTCTTCAGTTTGCCCGCGTCGTCGAGCGACAGTTGCCGCGACAGGCTAAAGGAGTAGCTGAGGTTCAGCGACCAGGGTACGTTGGGATTGGTGTAGTATAGCCATCCTCCGGGTATGAACTCTCCGGTGACGGGATGGTAGAAGTAGCGCTGGTAGTAGCTGGCTGCCCCGTCGATGGAGCTTCCTCCTTTGCCGGCCTTGTTGCTCGGGTCCTTGACGCCGTCGTTGCCCTTGAGCTCTCCCTTTCCGGATATGGAGTAGGATGCCGATGCGGATACGTTCTTCAGAATCAGAAGGCCCTGGCCCTTGGTGATGGCGTAATCCTTTGTAGTGCGGCCGCCTGCATTCACGGCGTAGGGGCTCATTCCGGCGCTGGCGCTGATTGAAATCTTGTTGAAGAGCGAGGTGGACATCGAGATGCTGAGGTCGCGCATACGGCAGGAGTCTGCCAGGAAGTTGTATCCCGTGCTGAGGTTCAGCTGGTCGATGAGCTTCACCTTCTTGGAGGCGTTGCCCGTGGTGTCGGCGAAGTCGCGCACCTTGGCCTCGAAGTTGTTGCCTATCGAGATGCTGGCGGTGGCGGAGCGGCCCTTGCCGGGAGGGCCGTATATCTGGCCGCTGTAGATATTGTAGTCGTAGGTCTTGTCGACGCCGTGTATGTCGGTGTAGTTGAGGGTCCTGTATCCGTTGGCGTAGGTGCCGAGTTCGGGGCTGAACGACATCGAGACCGAAGGCGAGATGACATGGCGTATCGCCTGTATCTTCCTGAATTTGCCGAAATTGAATGTTCCGTATATGCGGGTGCTCAGGGATACGCCTCCGGAATACTGCTGGGTGACGCCAAAGGTGTTGAACTGGCTGCTGGGCAGGGCCTCCACCTTGTCGGTCTCGGGGTTGTAGGCGTATTCGGTCTTGCGGAATATCCAGTTCATTCCGTAGCTCACCGAGGGGTTGACGTTGATATACTTGAGCAGCTGGAAGTTTGGCAGGCCTATGCTGAAGTTGTGGGTCATTCCGTTCTGGAACTTGTCGAGGAAGCCCGCCTGTCCAAATTCGGAGGCCTTGAAGTTGATTTTGTTCTGGAGAGTGGTGCTGTAGCCGAAGGAGATTTTTTCATAAAACTTCTCCTTGCCCGCGCGGACCTTCTTCTTGAAGGGGTAGAAGGTTGATACCGAGAAGGTTATGTTAGGCAGGGTGAAGGCGTAGGAGGAGTCTCTCGAACTCTGGGAGTGCAGGGCGTTGATGCTCAGGTTCATCTTGCCGTTCCAGTTGCGGGAGAAGGAGATTGATGACGAAATCTGGTTCTGAAGGGCTTCGTCCACAGACCGGGAGTTGTATCTGCTGTTGGAGGGTGACGAGAAGTTGACCGACGCGCTGAACGAAGTTCCGGGGTGGGCCTTGGAGTCCTGTGAGTGCGACCATTTCAGGGCGAAGTTGGTGTATTCCTGGAATTCGTCGGTGTCGGGCTCGCCCGTCTGGTCGTGCGAGTAGGTGAAACCGACGTTGCCTGTGAACTTGTATTTCACCATATATCTGGAGTTAAGGTTCACGGCCCAGGAGCCGAGGGTGTAGTAGTCGCCGGTAAG